>CAMDBK010000084.1 GCA_945889235.1 Chitinophaga pinensis | reverse complement strand
TTGTTCCCCGCGAACCCAACGATGCCGAAAAAGCAAAAGGCTTAACCGTAGAAAACAAAAACGTGCGTAACCGTATTGTAAATGATGCCCTGGCTTTTGCATTGAAATCAAACCCTTCACCGATTTATAAAAAATCATCTGCAAAGCTTATCACCACCGGAAATTTTGACGATAACCTGAAAGACATTGCCGACAGCGATTGGGTAATTGAAGTAGTGGTAGAGCGCCTTGATATCAAAAAACTCGTGTTTGAAAAAGTGGAGAAATTCCGCAAGCCGGGCTCACTCATTACCTCTAACACTTCCGGTATTCCTATTCATTTAATGACCGAAGGCAGAAGCGATGATTTCCAGAAACATTTCTGCGGAACTCACTTCTTCAACCCTCCACGTTATCTGCGTTTGCTGGAGATTATCCCAACTCCTAAAACCGATAAAACAGTTGTTGATTTCCTCATGGAATACGGAGATAAATTCCTTGGAAAAACAACCGTACTTTGTAAAGACACTCCTGCATTTATAGCCAACCGCATTGGTGTGGCTTCTATTATGTCGCTCTTCCACTTAGTTGAGGAAATGGGCTTAACTCCATCTGAAGTGGATAAAATGACAGGTACAACCCTCGGTCGCGCTAAATCAGCAACGTTCCGCACCTGCGATGTAGTTGGACTTGATACTTTGGTTCACGTAGCCAACGGTTTAAAAGATAATTGCCCTGATGATGAAGCCCGTGCTTCCTTCACACTTCCCGGCTATATTTCTAAAATGGTTGAGAATAACTGGCTGGGTTCAAAAACCGGACAAGGCTTCTTCAAACAAGTAAAAAGCGCAGACGGCAAAAAAGAAATCCTTGAGCTTGACCTGAAAACGATGGAATACAAACCATCACCAAAAGTGAAGTTCGCAACACTGGAAGCGGCAAAGCCCATTGACGATTTACGCAAACGCTACAAAGTTTTAATTGCCGGAAAAGACAAAGCCGGTGATTTTTACCGCAAAGCTTTTTACACAAATTTCCAATACGTCTCCAACCGCGTTCCCGAAATTTCGGATGAACTTTACAAGATTGATGATGCGCTGCGTGCCGGTTTCGGATGGCAGTTGGGTCCTTTCGAATCATGGGATGCTGTTGGTGTTGCTGAAACTGCAAAAGCAATGGAAGCAACGGGTCAGAAGCCTGCCGCATGGGTTTACGATATGTTGGCAACAGGAGCAACATCCTTCTACAAATTAGAAAACGGAGTAAAAAAATACTGGGATATTCCTTCCAAATCTTACAAAGCAATTCCGGGTGCCGAAAACTTCATTATCCTTGAAAATATCCGCAGCACCTCTAAAGTTTGGGGCAATTCAGGAACTACCGTTTTTGATATTGGCAATGGTGTTCTGAACTTAGAATTCCACACCAAAATGAATGCAATTGGTGGCGAAGTAATTGAAGGAATCAACAAAGCGATTGACCTTGCCGAGAAAGGCTACAAAGGTCTGGTAGTTGCAAATAACGGAGAAAACTTCTCTGCCGGTGCCAACCTTGGAATGATTTTCATGCTGGCGGTTGAGCAGGAATATGATGAGTTGGATATGGCAATTCGCGCTTTCCAGAACACCATGATGCGTGTGCGTTATTCTTCAATTCCCGTGGTGGTTGCACCTCACGGATTGGCTTTAGGCGGTGGCTGCGAGATTGCATTACACGCAGATAAAGTTCAGGCTGCTGCCGAAACCTATACAGGTTTGGTTGAGTTTGGTGTTGGATTAATCCCTGCAGGTGGCGGAACAAAAGAGTTTGCGCTCCGCGCTTCTGATGAATACGTGAAAGAAGGAATTCTGTTAAACCAATTGAAAGAGCGTTACCTCACTATAGGAATGGCAAAAGTGGCAACATCCGCTGCTGAAGCTTTTGAAATGGGCATTTACCGCAAAGGCATTGACGAAATATCTATGAACCCCGACCGCAGAATTGCTGATGCAAAACGCTCGGTAATTGAGTTATTTGACAAAGGCTATACTATGCCTGCAAAACGCAAAGACATAAAAGTATTAGGCCGCCAGGGATTGGCAATGTTTGAAGTAGGTGCATTCAGCATGGCTTCAGGCGGATATATTTCAGAACACGACAGACTTATCTCGAACAAATTTGCGTATGCTCTTTGCGGTGGTGACCTTAGTGAGCCAACCGAAGTGAGCGAACAATATCTGCTGGATTTAGAACGTCAGGTTTTCCTGTCGCTGTGCGGTGAAAAGAAAACACTGGAGCGCATGCAAAGCATACTTACTTCGGGCAAACCTTTGAGAAACTAATACGTTCAATCGCGCTTATTGCGCGAAGAACAAATGAAAAGAATAAAAAACATATCGCTGCTAATTCTGATGCTGATTTCAGCGCCTGCGTTTTTAATCGCGCAAAAGAGCGACCCTGATTTGCGTCCTGCTTATGAGGAGCGCCCTGAATACATGCCCTGGGGCGGAAAGCACCGCAACCTGCGTGATGAATACGAGCGCAAAATCGGGCTTTGGAAATTTTATTCCTACACCCATACCCTCATTGCAGAGGTAAATTACAGTCACGATGTTAAGCAAGGACTTTCCACTCTTTATTTCCCGCATAACGGAACCATTAAAGAAGTGGCAGAATATTTTGACGGAAAAAAAGATGGTGAATACAGATTGTATCACTATTCAGGCGATATAAAAATTGAAGGCTTTTACAGTTACGGAAAACGCCACGGCAAGTGGACATACTACCACATCGTTACAGGTGAAATGAAATCAGAAGGCCGCTACAACAAAGGTTTTAAAACCGGTGAATGGAAACACTTCAACGCAAAAGGCGAATTGACAGATACCTATGTTTACGGTGATGGTGGTGTATTAATAATGGGAAACGGAGTTCCGGTAAACCATGATGATTTAAAACAGACCGGCAAAGAAGAAAAAGAAAGTCAGGAAGCCCTGAAACAAAAATTTAATCAGCAACTGAAATTACAGAATAACAAAGCGAATACATTGCCTCATTAACACTTGAACACACGAACACATTAAAACCTTAACACAATAAACATGAAATTAGAAGCATACATAGTAGCCGGATACAGAACGGCTGTAGGCAAAGCTCCCCGCGGACTTTTTCGTTTCACACGCCCTGATGATCTGGCAGCGGATGTAATCCGTCACCTAGCAGCATCAGTACCAACGCTTGACAAAGAATGGATTGACGATGTGATTGTAGGAAACGCCACACCCGAAGCAGAACAAGGATTAAACATAGGCAGAATGGTTTCACTCATGGGCTTGAACACTGTTAAAGTTCCCGGTATGACCATTAACCGTTACTGCTCTTCCGGTTTGGAAACCATTGCCATTGCGGCAGCAAAAATCAGTTCGGGAATGAATGAATGTATTATTGCCGGTGGTGTGGAAACCATGAGCCCTATTCCTTTTGGCGGCTGGAAGGTTGCTCCGAATTATGATATTTCTAAAAATAATCCTGATTGGTATTGGGGTATGGGATTGACTGCTGAAGCGGTTGCGAAAGAATATAAAATTTCCCGTGAAGACCAGGATGCATTTGCATTGGGTTCACAGAATAAAGCATTGGCTGCAATCAAAGAAGGAAAGTTTAAAGAAGGCATTGTTCCGATTAAAGTAAAACAGGTTTACCTTGATGAGCAGGAAAAACGCAAAGAAAAAGAATACATCGTTGATACCGATGAAGGTCCTCGCGCAAGTACCATTGAAGCATTGGCAAAATTGAAACCGGTGTTTCATGCCAAAGGTTCGGTAACTGCCGGAAACTCTTCTCAAACTTCTGACGGAGCGGCTTTTGTACTAATCGTTTCTAAAGAAATGTTAAAAAAACTAAATGTTGAACCGATTGCACGTTTGGTTTCTTATGGTGTTGCAGGCATAGAGCCACGCGTAATGGGTGTTGGTCCGATTGAAGCAATTCCATTGGCACTTAAAAAAGCAGGAATGAAATTAGACCAGATTGAGCAATTTGAATTGAACGAAGCGTTTGCTTCGCAATCATTGGCTGTTGTTCGCACTCTTGGAATTAACCCTGAACTGGTGAATGTAAATGGCGGTGCCATTGCACTCGGACATCCGCTCGGTTGCACAGGCGCAAAACTTTCTGTTCAGCTTTTCAATGAAATGCGCAGACGCAAACAGAAATACGGAATGGTGACGATGTGCGTTGGAACAGGGCAGGGCGCAGCAGGAATTTTTGAGTTGTTGAATTGAGATATGAGATGTGAAAAAACAAATCAAATGCAAAAAATAAATTACGCGTTAATTTTCTTCTTGGTGTTTTTATTAAATGCCTTTACAGGTATTTGCCAAAACGTGAATATCCCTGATGTGAATTTTAAGGCTGCTTTAGTTGGTAACTCTCAAATTAATACTAATGGTGATGGTGAAATTCAGATTTCGGAAGCAAGTGTTTTTTCTGGTGAGATAGATGTCCACGATATGAATATTATTGATTTAACAGGTATAGAAGCATTTATCAATATTCTGTATTTGAACTGTGCTTTTAACGATTTGACAAATTTGGATTTTTCAGCAAATACATCTCTTAATGAATTAAGGTGTTTTAATAATCAACTTACATACTTAAATGTTTCTGTAAATGGAAATCTCGCATTGCTTTATTGTTACAATAACCACTTGACAAGTTTAGATTTATCGACAAACACTGCACTTAGATATTTGTATTGTAGAATTAATCAACTTGTAAGTTTAGATTTATCGCTCAATAATGTACTTACAGCATTAAGTTGTTCGTATAATAACCTTACAAATTTGAGTGTAAAAAATGGAAATAATGTCAATGTTAGTTATATAGCAGCAGAAGGGAATCCAAATCTTAATTGTATTGAAGTAGATAATGCAGCATTTTCATATACTAATTGGATAGGGAGTGAATTTGATGAATATCACGTTTTTGATGACAGTATATTTTTTAGTGAAAATTGTACAATTGGAGTAAATGACCTTTTATATAATTTATTCCCAATCTATCCCAATCCAGCCACCAATCAACTCACAATTAAAACTGAAAATACAGATCAAACAGAATTCAGCATTTATGATATAGCAGGCAGAATAATTATTACAGGCAATTTTTTACAAAACAAAACTATAGATATCAGCAGCATTGCAGAAGGAACTTATTTTATTCAGCTAAAAACAAAAGAAGAAATCTCAACTCAAAAATTTATTAAACAATAAAAATCAAATCTCAAATCTAAATTTAACAATGGAAACAACAACAAAAAAAGCTGCTCTCAAAGGAGGCGAGTGGCTGATTAAAGAAACTGAAGCACAGGATGTATTTATTCCTGAACAGTTTGACGAAGAGCAACGCATGATCGCTAAATCCTGCAAGGATTTTATTGCTGCCAATGTAGCTCCCCGTCTGGATGAAATCGATTCAATGAAAAATGCTGACCTGATGCCAGAACTGGTTACTCAAGCCGGTGAACTGGGTTTATTGGGTGTAAGCGTTCCTGAAGAATACGGAGGTTTCGGAAAAGATTTTGCAACGGGAATGTTGCTGACCGAAGCTACAGGAGGTGGACATTCATTTTCAGTTGCCTTATCAGCTCACACCGGAATCGGAACATTGCCAATTCTTTATTATGGTAGTGCAGAGCAAAAAGCAAAATACCTTCCTAAACTGGCAACAGGTGAGTGGAAAGCGTCTTATGCGTTGACCGAGCCAAGCTCTGGTTCTGATGCCAACTCAGGAAAAACAAGAGCAAAACTTAATGCTGACGGAACAAAATGGATAATCAACGGACAAAAAATGTGGATTACCAACGCAGGTTTTGCCGATATTTTTATTGTGTTTGCAAAAATTGATGATGATAAAAACCTGAGCGCTTTCATTGTTGAGAAAAACTACGGTGGAATTACTTTGAATGCCGAAGAAAAGAAAATGGGTATCAAAGGTTCATCAACCCGTCAGGTGTTTTTCAATAACACAGAAGTTCCGGTTGAAAACCTTCTTTCTGCAAGAGAGAATGGTTTTAAAATTGCCGTAAACATTCTTAATATCGGAAGAATAAAATTAGCAGCAGCAGCAGTTGGTGGTTCTAAAAATG
This sequence comes from Chitinophaga pinensis, assembly GCA_945889235.1. Taxonomy (GTDB): domain Bacteria; phylum Bacteroidota; class Bacteroidia; order SXHM01; family SXHM01; genus SXHM01. Next base: position 3,974 of record CAMDBK010000084.1, on the reverse strand, counting down.
CCGTTACCAAATCAGTAAAATATGCTAACGAGCGTGAGCAATTTGGTCGCCCGATTGCAAAATACGGAGCTATCCGCTATAAATTAGCGGAGATGGCAACACGTATCTATGCTTCTGAATCAGCTGTTTACCGCGCAACTCAGGATATTGAAAATGCTATCAATGATCTTATTGCAGGTGGAATGGAAGAAGGAAAAGCAAAACTGAAAGGCACAGAAGCCTATGCAGTGGAGTGTGCTATTCTTAAAGTTCATGGTTCTGAAGTATTGGATTATTCAGTGGATGAAGGTGTTCAGATTTATGGTGGAATGGGGTTCAGCGCAGAAGCGCCTATGGACCGTGCTTACCGTGATGCACGTATCAACCGCATTTTTGAAGGAACTAACGAAATCAACCGTATGCTTACCGTTGATATGATGCTGAAAAAAGCAATGAAAGGTGAACTGGACCTGATGGGCCCTGCAACTAAAGTAGCAGGTGAACTGATGTCAATTCCTGATTTTGGTGGCGAAGACGATACACTGTTTGCTGCTGAAAAGAAATATATCAAAAACTTTAAAAAAGCTGCCTTGATGATTGCCGGTTCAGCAGTTCAAAAACTGATGATGGAATTATCAAAAGAGCAGGAAGTATTGATGAATATTGCTGATATGCTGATTGATGTTTACACTGCAGAATCTGTATTGCTGCGTACTGAGAAGTTAGTAAGCATACAGGGCGAAGCTGCATGTGCAGAGCGTTTGGATATGATGCGTGTTTACATCAACGATGCTGCTGACCGCATTAACGTTGCCGGTAAAAATGCTGTAAACTCATACGCTTCAGGTGATGAACAACGCATGATGCTGATGGGCTTGAAACGTTTTACAAAAGTAAATCCGCTTAATACCAAAGATGCACGCAGAAGAGTTGCTGCGAGAATTGTGGAAGCAAATGCGTATCCGTTTTAATTAAGCCAAATAGCCAAATAGGTTTTAGGCAGATAGAAACAGCCCTTTCGGAAACGGAGGGGCTGTTTTAGTTTAACAAACCACCTTTTCTTAGTTCTGTGAGAATACCTTTAACCGAAATAAACCGGTCCATCGTATAAAAATGCAAACCTTTTACACCGCTTTTTATAAGTTCAGTGCATTTCTCGGTTGCGAATTTTATTCCGAATTCATTTAATGCGTTTTGGTCATCAGCCGGAATTTTGGCGAGTTCCTCTTTTATTTCATCGGTAACAGTAGCACCGCATATTTCTGCTAACAGATAAAGCATCTTCACACTGTAAATTGGCATTACTCCGGCAAGGATTGGAACTTGGATATTCCGTGCGGCACAGCGTTCCATAAAATCAAAATAATAACGGTTGTTATAAAAGTAATTGCAGATGAAATAGTCTGCACCGTTATCAATTTTCATCTGCATGTAGTCCATGTCTTTTTCCAAACTATTTGCATCTATGTGCCCTTCGGGATAAGCAGCTGCGCCAATGCAGAAATCATATTTAGGTTTTATGAAATCAATCATTTCGGTGGCGTAATTAAAACTTTGCGGATGGGGTTCAAAGCCTTCAATTTCGGGCACGTCACCACGAATTACTAAAATGTTTTCTATCCCTGCAGTTTTAAAATTATCCATTACAGAAATAATTTCATCCGGACCCAAACCAAAACCTGAAATGTGGGCAACCATTTCCTGATTACGCTGGTGTTTGATTTTTTGAATCATTTCAAGCGAACCGTCTCTTCGTTTTCCGCCAGCGCCAAATGTGCAGGTAATAAAGTCGGGATTCAGCAGCGCTAATTCGTCCAGCGTGTTGTCAATGCTTTCCCAACCTTTAGGTGTTTTCGGAGGAAGCGTTTCAAATGAAATTGTGGGACCCGTTTTGTTTTTGAGTAGTTCAGTAATTCTCATGCGGCTTTCAACGCTTACGGATGAAATGTGTTTCAATAAATACTGAATACCGATGACAGATTACTGATTACCTGAACTTTTCAAATCTCGAATCATCTCTCCATAATGAAAACCCTTTGCCAGCCCGTTCAGAGACTGCGCAATCCGTTTTACTTTTGTTTCGGGAGTTTTGGCGCTTTCAATCCAATTGGAGTAATAGCGCTGGTGTCCGGGCGAAAGTTTGTTGAATGTTTTCATTGCCTCTTTATCATCGGCAAGGCATTCCATTAAATCTGCTGAAAGTATTTTTTCGCTTTTGTCTTCTTCTAATTGTACTGAAAGTGTTTCGCCTTTGCGCCTGCCCAATTTTTTCAATAATTCTTTTTTTAGCGCCATAATAAAATCACCTTCACCCATTGGCAAAAGGGCAACCTGTTTTATTGAAACGTTATCTAATTTGCCTTTTACACGAAATGATTTTTTGTTTTTCAGTTTCAGCAATTGTGCTTTATCGGCAGGAATAAGAATGTAGGTCCAGCCGGTTTTTTCACCTTGCTCGGCAAAGCGTTCTATCAGGCAATTGAATTTAATCATAATTGCAAACGTAGGGATTTTAGTCTACAGACTGTCACTTCAAGCGTAGTCGAGAAGTTAATATAAAAACGCTCGATATGACAACTCTGCGCCCTTTGCGCCTCTGCGGTAAAAAATATTAACTCTTTCCCTATCTTCGCGCCATGGTAAATTACAACCCCAAAGACTGGTTCAAGCTTATTTTCAGCGTTCAGAAAAGTGATACTATCCGCATGCTTGCACCCGCCATTTGTGGCATTGCCACGTTCACATTCTTAGTATGCCTTCTTGAAATTGAGTTGCTTGAACTCAAATATAAAAGCACAACAATTATTCATTCTTTATTAGGTTTTGTTATTTCGCTCTTATTGGTTTTTAGAACAAATACAGCTTATGAGCGTTGGTGGGAAGGCCGTAAACTCTGGGGCGCCATGGTAAACAATACAAGAAATTTGGCCATCAAACTCAACGCATACATTCCGACAAGCGATACTGAAACACGTGAGCGCTTTCGCATTCTGATTACCAATTATGTGTTTGCAGTGAAAGAACATTTGCGAAAAGGAGTGAACGTAAATGATCTGGAAGAAATTAAAATTCTTCCTTTTGAAAAGCTTGAAAAATCAAAGCATATTCCGAATCAAATTGCCTCCGTTATTTTTAATGAACTCAATCAACTGAGCGAAAAGCAAATAATTAATGACCAGAAAATGGTTGTGTTGAATGCCGAATTTTCTTCATTGACGGATATTACAGGCGGTTGCGAGCGGATTAAGAATACGCCTATTCCTTATTCATACAGCATGTTCCTGAAAAAATTCATCTTCATTTACGTTATCACCATGCCTTTTGGTTTTGTTACTGATTTCAGATACTGGACAATTCCGGTAGTGATTTTTGTCTTTTACGTACTTGCCAGTTTGGAGTTGATTGCAGAAGAAATTGAAGACCCGTTTGGCAAGGATGCCAACGACCTTCCAACTGATGATATTGCAGGAAGAATAAAAAATAATTTGAAGGAGATTTTTATTAGTCCACAGTCCACAGACCATAGTCAATAGTAGCAGCCCAAACTATGGACTGTGGACTATCAACTATGGACTCTCTTTTCCTATCTTCGCGCCCATGATTTTACAAAATGATTTAATTCTTCGCGCTGCCCGTGGTGAAAAAACGGAGCGTACACCCGTTTGGCTCATGCGTCAGGCGGGACGTATATTGCCTGAATACAGAGAAGTACGCTCAAAATTAGGCGGCTTTAAAGAACTGGTAGAAAGCCCAGAGTTTGCCTGTGAAGTTACCATTCAACCGGTTGACATTCTGGGTGTGGATGCAGCCATTATTTTCTCTGATATTTTAGTTATTCCCGAAGCAATGGGCTTGCCTTATCAAATGGTGGAAAGTAAGGGTCCCTGGTTTGAGAATACCGTAAAAACTCAAGGTGATGTTGATAAACTGCGAATTGCAGAAGGCGCAGATCTGCATTATGTTTTGGATGCCATCAAGCTCACCAAAAAAGAATT
>CAMDBK010000083.1 GCA_945889235.1 Chitinophaga pinensis | reverse complement strand
TTCTTTCTCTTTTAATATACATTCTTTCATCGTGGTGGAACTGGTGGTATGGCGGCAGTTTCAGTACACGTGTATTATTGGATTATTATGTGTTTCTGGCATTGCTTTTCATGTTTGCATACCAATTGGTTGAAAGTAAATTAATAAAGAACATTTTAATTCCGGTTTGCTTTTCATTAATTGTTCTTTGTCAAATTCAGGCGTATCAATACCGCTACTACGTTATTAATAATGAAGGAATGACAAAAGAAGAATATTGGGATGTGTTTTTAAAGCTAAAAAAATGATTTCTTAATTACATGAAGTTCGAAAAAATAAACACTCTGTATTTTACAATAGCACTGCTAATACTAGGACTGGCGAAGTTTTATAAAATTGATTCTGCATCAATTTGGTTAGATGAGGCGCAAAGTCTTACACAAGCTCAGAAAAGTATTAGTGAAATATTAACGTATACAACAAAGGATCAAAATGCTCCGCTGTATTTTATTATGTTACATTTCTGGACAGGCTTATTCGGCAACACAGAATTTTCTTTACGGGCACTATCTACGTTGTTCAGCATACTTACAGCGCCTTTGATTTTTGTTTTTGCACGGAAATATATTAATCTTAATACAGCCTTATTCGCCTCCATGCTATTTGCTTTTTCTGACATTCACTTATACTACGCTCAGGAAGCCAGATCATTTTCATTCATTGGATTTTCTTGTGTTGTCTCATTTCTGCTGTTTAAAAGTCTTCATGAAAATGACAAGAAGGTATATTTGAAAATATTCCTTTTAAGTCTGGTAAATTCAGCCATGGTATATGCTCATTATATCTCTGTTTTTATTGCAATAAGTCAATTTTTTATTGCCCTTATTTTTATTAAAACAGAAAAAAAGTTTACCAAGAGAATATTCCTGTCCTGTGTTTTATGTGTTCTGCTATTTCTGCTCTGGGTAGGACACATTATATCTAATGTGCCAAAAGAAGGCGTGTTCTGGCTAAGCAAACCAAACTTTGGCAGTATAAAAGGTATTTTCATTTCGTTCAGCGGAAACAAGGTCTTGACTGTAATTTTTATGCTCATCCTGATAGCAGGAATTTTAAAATTCATTTACCAATATTACAAATCTGAACTTACCGAAAAACAGAACTATATTCTTGTTATCCTGGTTACCTGGACATTTTTACCAATTATTGCAACGTATCTGTTATCATTTGTGACTCCTGTTTTTTTGATACGTTATCTTCTCTTTTCATCCATAGGAATGTTTCTTCTCATTGGTTATTTTATATCAGAGTTATTTGAAAATAACTACTTAAAGATTAGTATCACTATTCCCATTTTCTTTCTGTCAATACTGACTTTAAATTTTGGGGCAACTAAGGGTGAGAACTGGATAGCAGCTGTTAAGAAAGTAAAAGAATTAAAGGATATGGAGTCAGATGTTCTTCTGTCAGCCTACTATACGAATGATATTTTCAGCTATTATTATTTTGGTGACGATGCAATTAAAAGCTATGCAGATATTGACAACCAATTAAAGAAGGAGAAAATTTATTGTGTTGACAAGCTTGATACTACTAGGTTTGGTGAATTGAGTACAGGTCCCAAATTAATTGTAGTTCAATCGCACCAGATTGATGCTGACCCTGAAAACACAGTAATGAAAACTGTACTTATAAACTATTCTTTAAAGAGTTCATTTGACTTTGAAAATGTCAAAGTGAGTTTACTGGAAAGAAATCAGTGATTGATGATTATCTTTTTTTCAAAGCTAAATTCATCAGAATTAATTCTCAGAACATATAATCCGTTTTGGATTCCTGAAACAGGAAATTCAATTTGGCCATTTATAGTTTGTGGAAATAATTGTTTATTGAAAATTAGTTTCCCCGTTAAATCATAAAGGGAGATAACTATTTCCGCTTTTAATTTAGCAGAGATACTCTTATTAATAAACACGTAAAGATTATCAGAAGCTGGAACCGGAAACACAGTTATTCCGTTTTTTATTTCATTTGCTGCTTTATCATTTATTCCAATAATAACAGGATCATTTAACTGACTAAGAATACTATCAGTTTTAACAATGTAAATTTGCTTTAAGCCTTCACCGTAACTTTCAGAATATCCCGCCATAATTAATCCCTGATCATTTGCAACCTGCATAGAATGTAGGATATCATTTTTTTCACCTCCTTCAGTTCTGACAAAACCAATAGGATAACCACCTCCATTCATTCTCAGAAAAAAATAATCGGTTAATCCTCCGCCAAGGCCATCTATAGCACCTGCTGCTACATAGGTTCCGTCATTTCGCTGATGGATGACATAAGATTTATCACCTACTACAGAATTAAAAATTTGCTCCCATTGCTGAGTTCCTGTTCCATCTGTTTTGATATAATTTTCATCATTCCTGTTAGTTGTCGGATTAGTTCTTATCGCAGAAAGAACATATCCTCCATCTATTGTTTGTTCAACAAAAGTTCCTTCATCGTCTTTTATATCACCAAATGTTTTTGTCCAAAGAGTGTCACCGTTTGCATCCGTTTTTACTAAGTAAACATCTTTTTCACCTGCTCCATAGCTGGTTGTAGAACCCGACAATATATAGCCATTATCTGTTGTCTGTCTCACACACGCTGCACTTTCAAGTCCTAAGCCACCGTATGTTTTTGTCCAGGTGGTATCACCTGTTGCATCGGTTTTTATCAGATACATTTGTTGGCCTTCACCAAAGCTGTAGGTTGTGCCACCAATTATAAAACCATTGTCGGCAGTTTCTTCTACATAATAACCAAAGTCCCAGTCTGCACCGCCATAAGTTTTGCTCCAGAGTGAATCACCATTAATATCTGTTTTCAAAAGATAAACATCATAGCCGCCAAAGCCTCCGGCATCAGTAAGTCCCGCTACAATAAAACCTCCATCGGAAGTTTGTTGTACCGAATAACCCGCCTGCAGATTTGTACCGCCCGGAAATTTAAACCACATAATTGCGCCAACGCTGTCAATCTTTAAAAGAAAAACATCTGAATTTCCTGAAGGATAACTTCCGCTAATTCCGGCAACAATGTAACCGCCATCGGTTGTTTGCCAGATTGAACGCGCTTCATCATTACCACCGCCCCCGTAAACTATTTCAAAAGTTATCGGTTGACTGAATGCAGAAAAGAACGGGAATAAAAGAAACAGAATAATTATTTTTCTCATGCTACTGCTCTCCTTACTTTAATTAGTTTTTTCAATAAATTCTCCAGCTTATCAAGTGCCAGCATATTTGCACCATCTGATTTTGCCTGTGCCGGATTGGGATGTGTTTCAATGAAAATTCCGTCAGCGCCAGCTGCTATTCCTGCTTTGGCTATGGTTTCAATCAGTTGCGGCTTTCCGCCTGTTATTCCGCTTTCCTGATTAGGTTGCTGCAACGAGTGTGTAACATCTAATATTACGGGAACACCAAAACTTTTCATCTCCGGTATTCCACGGAAGTCCACAACTAAATCCTGATAACCGAATGTAGTACCGCGCTCGGTAAGCATTATTTTGTTATTTCCGCTTTGTTTTACTTTGTCCACTGCAAACTTCATGGCACCTGCTGAAAGGAATTGTCCTTTTTTGATATTGACAAATTTACCTGTTTTTGCTGCAGCTACCAAAAGATCGGTCTGGCGACAAAGGAAAGCAGGTATCTGCAATACATCCACATAGTTTGCGGCAAACGCGGCTTCCTGTTCGGTATGAATATCAGTAAGTGTAGGAACTGAAAATAATTTTCCAGCCTCTTCAATAATACTCAGCGCCTGTGCATCGCCAATACCGGTAAATGAATCAAGTCGTGAGCGGTTTGCTTTTTTGTACGATGCTTTAAAGATGAACGGAATTTTTAAACGCTCTGTTATTTCTTTTACTCTTCCTGCAACTTCTTCAACAAGCGCTTTGCTTTCTACAATACAGGGACCGGCAATGAGGAAGAAATTATTTTCTTCTAAATGTTTGATATTGGGTAATTGTGATAGCAAGCTCTTAAAGTTTTTTTGTCTCTCGCAAAGGCGCAAAGAGCGCAAAGTTTTTTATTTTTTATGCAAAGTTTTATAAATTATTTGCAATTCTGGTAATTCCATCTTTTATAAGATTAACATTAAAATTCACTAATAAACCTAATCTTATATCTGTTAATCTCAAATAAGTCAATAATCTCTTTTTATGAACAGGTGCAACATCTTCCGCTGATTTTAATTCTACAACAACTTTATTCTCTACAATAACATCAGCCCTGAAACCCAAATCCAACTTAACATCTTCATAAACAACCGGAATTCCTTGTTGACGGGTATAACTTATATCCAGCTTTGTAAGTTCATAACATAATACTTCTTCATAAACCGACTCCAACAAACCAGGACCTAATTGCACATGCATTTTATAAAAAATATCAACCAATATTTTTGCAATTTCATTTTCAGTCATAGTTTTTAGTTCTCGCAAAGCCGCAAAGAGCGCAAAGTTTGTTAGTTGTTTTTTATCTCAATATTAAATAGTTCATAATTATATTTCTTTGCGGTCTTTGCGCCTTTGCGAGCTAATCCCTTAAAAGTACCCCACTAAATTAATATACGCTCCTACCCCATTCGCTGCTTTGGTAATCAGCAAGCCTTCCAGATTGTTGGTTCCAAGATTTATTTTAAATCCTTTACCGAATTGTTTTGACAAACCTAAACCAATGTTATATGTTCCGTAACCGCCCCAGGCAAAACGGGTATTGATGTTGAAATTATTTTTAAATTTATGTTCTGTTCCCACATAAACATACGGTGAATAGTTTGCTGCCATGCGGTATGCAAAACCTGCACTAATCATCAGGTTTTCTTTTGTTTTATGCGTGTAGGCAAAATGAATCATGGAAGGCAAAGGCGTTGAATAACTAATTTTTTCGGTAACAAAACCCATGTTTGTTTTAATTGAATCAGCGTTAAGGCTGTTGACCAATGAATCACCGATGGCAAAAAGATTGTCAATTGATAATCCCTGAAAATGAATAGTAGTATCGTTGTGCGTGCTTTGTGCATTCTGGCTCCAGTCTATAAAACCAAAATCAGAAAGTTCAAAGCGGATTATACTTTTCTGTTTTTCAATTCCCAGGAAAAGATCAAGTGCTGCACCATAGCCTTTCATGTCGAAAAACTTTTTGTTTGAATTATCTGAATTGCGGATATCCATTGCCATGTTCACATCAATGAACTGTCCGTCAGCATCTGTAAATACATCTGCTTTTTTTAGAAACAAATTAAGATTCCGCTCACCTTTCAGGAATGATAATGCTGCGCCAAAGCGTACTTTAGAATCACCTTTATCTGCCAGAAAACTCATCCCTAACTGAAGCTGACGATAACTGAGAAAATTGAAACGTGTTTCACCAAGCGTGGCTGTTTGTCCGGCAAACTGTTTATTGCCTGCAAAATATGTTTTGAATAAATCTCCCTGAAACGTAGCATCAGCGTGTGTTCTGTTTCTGAATGAAACAAACCAACTGGTTGTTTTCATGCTAGCAGAATCAGGATTGTGTACATACCACAGTCCGTAATTCAAATCAAAGCCGAGGCGGTTTTTGTCTTTTGTGTTTTTGAAAACACTTTCCTTTAAATCAGCATCAATAAAATTACCGCGGTAAAAAGTATTAAAGAACTTTACATTGACTGAACTTGAATTTACCCCGTAATCAAAGCCTGCGCCTAATGCTGAACCGGGTTTGGTTTCGGTAAATACGGGTGAGAAGGTTTGAGCAACCGTGGTAATACTTAAAAATAAAAAAGGAAAAATATATTTCACGCAAAGGCGCAAAGGCGCAAAGTTTAAGGCTGATTAATGGTATAATTAAAGTCGGCAATTATTTTGATATCCATTTTGTAATGGTCGTAAATCTTAAGCAATTGTGGAGCCTGCGGAGTATCAAAAACAATTTTGATGTTTATTCTTTTGGTGTTGTTCAGTTTATCACTCGTAGCGCTGCTGATGGGAACTTCCAATGTTGACACCTGACTTCCTATGGTTTTAAAATTCGCGTCAAGTGGAGGCGCGGCAATGTTGTTAACTGAATAAAGTGAATCGATTGCCACATTGTTTTCATCAATCAGAATTAAAGTCATGATGGCAGTAAGAGGAAAACTGTTGTCTGTAATAATGCGAAAACCTCCGCTGTTAATACGGCTGCCTGCTTTTCCTGCATCAGCATTGAAATCAAGTGTGTCACTGAGGGTAAGATGATCTGCATAAAAAGTCATAGGCACTTCCAGTTCAAGATTGGTTTTGATGTTATGGTCGTAATAGAAAAAGTCATTGCCGCTTGAGATATTACCGAGCGGATTTAATTTAAAGTCCAATGAATAGTCAAGGCGGTGAGGAAGGTTTTCAATCAATGCACGAATGTTGGAATTGGAATTATCAAACACATACGATTTTAAAGTTGGTGTTACGTTTCCTGAATTAAACCCGCTTTCGGATGCACGTGTAATATTGATGGGCGTGCCCATTACCTCATGTTGCAGGTCAACAGAAACTCCGGTGCGGGGATTAACAGATTTGATGTTATGTATGGTAACTTGTCCGTCAGCACCCACTGAGTTTTCGAGGGAGAGCGAGAGTTTTACATCTTCAAGCCCCAACTGACCATCAATGATTTTTTTAAGGAAATCAAAGTTTGCGCTTTTGTTTTCAAGGCTTACTGTTGGCGAGCCAAAGTAACCTCTTGCATATTGCGGAACAATACCAATAAAGCTGGTGTTGATTGTTATGAAGGGTTGATTGGCTGTAATCTGAGCAGGAAATCCGTCAGGCGCGGTGCTGCCGCCAAAGGCTGTAACCAGTGTGTTGTAGGAATTTCCGTTTAACCCACGAAGGTCTAAGTGATAGCCCGCCATATCAAGGGTAAATGAAACGGAAGAGTTGGCTTCAACGGGTGAAGTAAGTGAAAACACAACTCCGTTAAGCGTAGCACTTGGTATGGAATAATTAATGATGACTTTTGTGTTAAGTGCGTTATGCAGATTAACGATAGTTAAACCTTCGCGCACCACTGCTTCCACTAACTGCGCATCTTTAAGCGCATAGCGTGTCTGGGTATTTACGGTAATGATATTAAACCCCGGTTGAATGGTTGTGGTAAGCGGTAACGACAGCGGGTTAGTAATTGTAGTGTCGGGAATGGAGAGCAGCGTATCAATTACCAGGTTGCTGAAATTATTGATGTAAACTAATTTCAGTGAGCTGTCTGAATTAGAAACAAGCAGTGAGTCATCAACCAAATCATTTAATGTAAGCGTTGTGGTTAATACGGGAGCAAGTACATCAATATCCCATTCGGCATTGCCGGCATCTTGCTTGCAGGAAGAAAAAAGAAACAAGAGGCAAGAGCCAAGAGGCAAGAAGTATGAAACTATTTTCCGCATGCTGTTTCTTTTTTTTATAAGGAGAGCAAATGTAGAAAAATTGTTGAATAGGTTTCTAATCTCTGATGTTACTGTAATTACTACTTTTATCAAAAAATAAATCATCATGGCACTAATAGTTATCGGAATTATTCTTTTTGTTGTTGCATTTGCCTTCAGAAAAGAAACACGTTTTATCACCTTCATCCCATTCATCCGCATATCGGCAATTGTGTTGATATTGCTGGGAGTTTCACTCTCGTGCTTTAAGCAGATTGAAGCGGGACAAATTGGTGTGCAATCCCTTTTCGGGAAGGTAAATGACAGACCATTGGAAAGCGGACTGAACGTTGTTAACCCGCTGGTTGAAGTTACCATGTTTGATATTAAAACGCAGAACTATACCATGTCAGGCATTCATGATGAGGGCGATAAAGGCGGTGATGATGCTATCCGTGTGCTGTCATCTGACGGGCTTGAAGTGATAATTGATGTTACCGTTTTGTACCGTGTTATTCCCGATCAGGCACCAAAGATTTTAAAAGAGATAGGAAGTGATTACAAGAACACTATTGTGCGCCCCGTTGTAAGAACCAAGATACGCGACAATGCTGTGTATTATCAGGCGGTGGATTTATACTCGAGCAAACGTGATGAATTCCAGGACAGGATTTATAAAACAGTAGAAGAGAATTTTAAAGTGCGTGGTCTTTTTCTTGAGCAGTTGTTGGTACGGAATATCACCCTTCCGCAATCTGTAAAAGAAGCCATTGAATCAAAAATAAATGCTGAACAGGAAGCGCAGAAAATGCAGTTTGTTTTGCAGAAAGAAAAACAGGAAGCAGAGCGTAAACGTGTGGAGGCGCAAGGTATTGCCGATTATCAGAAGATTGTAAACACAGGTCTTACTCCTGCTCAATTGCAATACGAAATGATTAAAGCGTATAAAGAACTAAGCACTTCAGCTAACAGCAAAGTAATTATTATGCCAGGTGCGGGGAAGGATAGTTATCCGATTATTTTGAATGACAAATAGGAAGGGAATTGATAATTGACAATTAATAATTATTGTTTCTTTCCCGTCATGCTGAACTTGTTTCAGCATCCTTAGAGACCCTGAAATAAATTCAGGGTGACGCTATTTCCTTTTAATAAACTTTTTCGCCAGCAGCAGCGAGCCGAAGACAACTGCATTAAAAATAAGTATTCCCAGCCAGAGAAAAGGATTGCGTAGTATTTCACTGAAATCAACCTGACCTTTTTTACGACAGGTTTCCTGTCCGTCAACTCCATCAGCTAAATAAGGAACCAATCCATTACAGCAGACATCATCATCCCATACGGGGCTACCTTCAGGCACGCAGTATTCAAGGTCAAAGAATTCTTTGCCGCAACGCTGATTATTAAAATCATCTAATAAGCATTTGCTGCCATCAGGAAGAAACACTGTATCAGCTTGTACGGGATAGCCGCGTTGCAAAGCTTCCTTGTAATAAGGGTCAATGGCTGCGCTGGCGGTGAGGGTGTTTGTTAAGATGAGTAAAGCAAGGGAAACAATGGACTTCATGGAAGCCAAAGATAAAAATCCTACTTCAACTTATCTTTAAACACCTTTTTAAACTTCTCCACCTTAGGTTGAATAACATAGGTGCAGTAAGGCTCGGTGCCGTTCAGGCTGTAGTAATCCTGGTGATAATTTTCGGCACGGTAAAACTCGCTGATGGGAGTTATCTCCGTAACAATGGGTTTGGCAAATGCCCCCGAAGCATCTAATTCTTTCTTATATTTTTCTGCAAGTTTTTTTTGAGTTTCGCTGTGATAAAAAACAACCGAGCGGTATTGCGTACCAATGTCATTTCCTTGTCGGTTCAGGGTTGTAGCATCATGTGTTTTCCAGAATACTTCCAGCAACTCATCAAAGCTCAGCACAGCCGGGTCGTAAACAATCTGCAATACTTCGGCATGGCCGGTAGTTCCTGAACACACATCTTTATAAGTAGGGTTCTTTACGTGTCCGCCTGCATAGCCCGATACCGCGCTGTAAACGCCTTTCAGGTTTTGAAAGATAGCCTCGGTACACCAGAAGCAGCCATTGCCAAATGTGGCGGTATCCATGTTGGCAGGTAGTTGAGTTTCCATTTGTGTGTTGGTTGTTATAGTTTCTTTCATAACAGTGTTATCAGGTGTTGCGCACGAAGCAGGAATAATTCCTATCAGTAGAAAGATAGAACGCAGATTATTATGATTGTTAAGATTACTTAAGATTTTTAAAATCATGTTTTATCAGTGCTTATCATAAGAATCATAATAATCTGCGTTCCATCAAAATCAATTTATTACTCTCTCTTTCTTAATCTGTTGAAACGCCTCATTTACTTTCTGAAACTTTTCCTTCGCTGCCTTCTGAAATTCTTCGCCTAAATGCATCACCTTATCAGGATGATATTTCACCGCCATTCTGCGATACGCTTTTTTCACTTCATCATCTGTTGCCGTAGTTTCAATCTCCAGAATTTGATAAGCCGCTTTCTTGTCTTTAACAAACATGGCTTTTAACGAACCGAAGTCAGCATCATTAATGCCAAGGTATTCAGCAATCTGCTCAATTACCTTTACCTCCAGCGGATGCACCTCACCATCAGCCATGGAAATGCCAAACAAATAATGTAGCATTTGCAACCGTGAAGGCTTGTCAACATGCTGTTTTATCT
>CAMDBK010000082.1 GCA_945889235.1 Chitinophaga pinensis | reverse complement strand
GCAACTGGGCAATGGGCTTACTGGATTTTACGCACAGTAAATATTTTATTGCGGTAATGAACCAATACAATTACGGAAACAGTGATGAGAAAAAACGCTTACACTATCCCAATATTTCTTTGGGCTATTTAATGGATAAGGTTCGTATTACTGCAACATACGGTCGTCAGCGTGCCGGTATTTTCTGCGTTGGTGGTGTGTGCAGAGTTGTTCCTGCTTCTAATGGATTGACTCTTTCGGTTTCCATGAGTTTTTGATTTTATTAATTTTACAGACAATGAATTTCTTTAAAACATACGTTCCCTTAATCATTGTTGCAGGATGTATCTTTTCCTTCAGTTCTTGCGACATTATTGAAGCACCTTATACAGAAGGAAATCCGATTGATACCGTTCTTTGTCCTCCTCAGGATTTTGTTGCCAATACCACTCACATCCGCAAAGTGCTGGTTGAAGATTATACCGGACACACTTGTGGTAACTGCCCGCGTGCAGCCGAAACAGCTGCTTCACTTATAGATTTGTATGGTGAACAGATTGTTGTGATGGCGGTGCATGTTGGTGATTTTGCACTTCCGCATAATTTTACAGATGGTTCATTTCCTACTGATCACCGCACACCTGCCGGTGATGAACTCAACATTTTTTTCGGAAACGATGCATCCGGTTTACCCAACGGAATGGTTAACCGCAAAGTTGTAACAGGTAGCCCGATTCTTTCATATAATTCATGGGCATCAGTAGTTGCAACTGAAGTAGCACTTTCTCCGCAGGTTGATATTTACATCAAGCCACAATACGATGAAGATAATACAACTGCCTGCGCTGATGTTAAAGTTGAATTTCTTACTGACCTTTCGGGTGAATATAAACTCTCCGTTTTTCTTACCGAAGACAGTATTGTTGACTGGCAAAAAGATTACAGTTTCAATCCCGCTAATTTGCCGGATTATGTTCACCGCCACATGCTGCGCACTTCTTTTAACGGCACCTGGGGTGAGGCAATAGGCACTGCACCTATCACCACCGGAAGCAGTGACATTAAACGCTACAGCATTGCACTTAACAGTGCATGGAATAGTGAACACCTGCATGTAGTTGCCTTTGTTTATAATGCAAGCAGCTACGAAGTAATACAGGCAGAAGAAGTAAGTTTAAGATAGCTGAAAGCGCATTCTTAAAACTGATGAATCAAAAACGCTTAGTGATATAATTCTTATGCCCGACAAAAAAGAGGAATCACCCGAGAACAAATTATTAAGAAAAGCGCAGCAAGAAATTGTGCGCAGTCAGGTGGAACGTTTCCGAAGAGATTACGATGATTATTTTAATCGTAAGGACACCGAGAAATTAGTGAAGTTTTTCTTTGAACAGATTTATGATCTGGAAGCGCAGGACACCATTATTCAAATTGCCATTAACACGTATCAAAAAGTAAAAGGGAAACTGAACGAACACACGCGTGAGAACCTTGAGAACCTGATTGAACTCAATCAACTGACGCATGCGCTTGACAGAAGAATGGCTGAACTGCTACTTAAAAAAGGCTGGAAAGAGGGCAAAAAAATAAGTCTTGACGAATACTTTGTGCTTTACAAAGAACTGGGAATGGAAGCTGAAAGACGCGAGCAATTATTGTCTTCTTTAAAATGCATGCTGGTTAGTCATCAGCTGGCACACCGCCCTTTTAATGAAGTGTTGCTGAAAGCTGCCTACGGCTTTGCCCTTATGTTTGGTGTTATGCCGCTCTATCATTTTGCAAACGATGGCTACAAGGCAACTGCTGCTGTTAGCAAAGAGGTCTTCAATAAATTTATTGACCGCGTTACGGAAGTAGAGTTGGGGAATATTAATAAGGCGTTCGGGGAGTAGAGGCTCACCACTAAGAACACTAAGTTCACTAAGCAAAAAATCCTGCATTGCTGCAAGATTTTTTTTGAGTAAGGTGTTACCTCAGCACTTCAAACTTCTTCACTCCCACTCCATCATTACTTTGCAGGTGCAGGTAATAAATGCCTGATGACAATGATGAAATATCAATGGTTTTTTTTTGCCCTTCTACTTTGCTCAGGGTGACAAGCTGCCCTTGAGCATTGTAAATTGTTATTGTCAAGTGTTTACTGTCAACTGCTGACTGAATACTGATAAAATTACTTGCCGGATTCGGATAAAGATTGAACGTATCATTGAAATCAGTATCAACTGAAGTAACAATGTCTGTCAGTTTTTGAACAAAAATATCGCCTGATGTTCCGGTAGAGGCAACAAGGTTGGAGGTATTAGGTCCTGGGTCAAAATCAAAGGTGCCATTGAAGCGCCCTGTGATGTATTTATTTTCCCAATGATCGCCATAAACCCCAAACGCTTCATCGTTTGCTGTAGAACCAAAAGTTGCTGTCCACACATAATTTCCGGTGGTGTCTAAAATCTGAATGTAATAATCTGAATAGTTGTTTGATGCCGTAAAATTGTCGGTTCCGGCATTGGGGTTAAAATCAACGGTGTTATAGAACGAGCCTACGGAATAAATTTCTCCGGATTGATAGCAGACAGCTCGACCAAAATCTCCCCCGGTACTACCCATTCTTTTTGCCCATTTATAATTTCCGGCTATATCTAACTTCAGGATAAAAATATCGTTGCCCCCGGCTGAGGTAAGATTAGAAATACCATTTCCTGGGTCAAAGTCAACTGTATTATTGAAGAAGCCGGTGAGGTAAATATCATTGAATTCGCCCAATGCTATGGAATGGCAGTAATCAAGACCGGTTGAACCAGCTTGTTTTGCCCACAGAAAGTTTCCGGCTTGATCTAATT
Source organism: Chitinophaga pinensis (assembly GCA_945889235.1). Lineage (GTDB taxonomy): Bacteria > Bacteroidota > Bacteroidia > SXHM01 > SXHM01 > SXHM01. The sequence continues at coordinate 7,320 of CAMDBK010000082.1, read as the reverse complement.
TCTGAATGCATATATCATAGGTATTACTTGTTGAGGTGAGGTCGTAACTTGTACCTGAGGGATCAAAGTCCATGGTTCCCAAAAAAGCGCCTGCCACATATACATTACCTGCATTATCAGCTTCAATGGAAAAAGGCTGCATGGCTGCATTGGCTTTTGAGTTCATAACAGCCCACACCAAATCTCCGTTGGCATCTAATTTCAGGATATAAACGCTGAGCAAACCCACGTTGGTAAAATTTAATGTTCCGTTTCCGGGGTCGGCATCAATGGTTCCGGTAAATGTTCCGGTTGCATAGGTATTACCTGCATTATCAACAAAAATTGAACGACCTAAATCATCATTTACTCCGCCCACTGCTTTTGCCCATGCAAGGGTGCCATCGGTATTATATTTTGCAATAAAAGCATCTTTTTCTCCTGCAGTTGAAATAAAAAAATTAGTGCCTCCGCTGTTAAAATTAGTGGTGCTGTTAAAGCTGCCTGTTATATATGTATTTCCGGCAGAGTCTACGTGTAAAGCGCCTACCAGCATATCGGTTGCACAAACAATGCGTTTTGCCCATAAAAAATTTCCATCGGCATCGGTCTTTTGAATAAACACAGAAGTATAGCTGCCTGCGCTCAGGTTAACGGTATTAACCCCGGGGTCAAAATCAACAGTGCCGTTAAAGGTGCCGCAGGTATAAACATTTCCCAGTGCATCAACGCCTACACCAATGCCGCCATCTACATCGGTTGAGCCCATGCCTATTGCCCAGTCGAGGGTTTGGGCATAGGAAATGAAAACAGAAAATGGAAAAAGGAAAATAGAAAATAGCAGTAGTTTAGGTTTCATAGTACTATCGAATTACTTCAAACTTCTTCACTCCTACTCCATCATTGCTTTGAAACTGCAGGTAATAAATACCTGATGACAAAAAGGAAATATCAATGGTTTTGCTTTGCTTCTCGACTACGCTCGAAGTGACAAGCTGCCCTTGTGCATTCATTATTTTTACTGTGGACTGTGGACTATAGACTATGGACTCAATACTGATAACATTACTAGCCGGATTCGGATACACAGAAAAATTGATTTCGGAATTATGCTCTGTTACTGATGCAACAATTCCCGGGTCGTTGATGATATCATCGTATTGAGAGCCCTGACGAACATACACCGGAAATTCACTCAACGGAAAACTCAATGCTTCGGTGCTGCCTCCTGTTTTAACTACGGTGGTATCAAAGAGATAAATCCAGTTATCACCTGCAGGGAAATGAACGGTAAGATTTCCGCCTGCATCCATAAGCGGTGTTACAAAAATATCGGGGCCCAGCATAAAACTGTAATCTGTTTTATTGAAAAACTGCATGAGCGAAACTCCTGCAGTATTTGCAGCTTCACTTTCGGGCATCAGGTAAGGAATAAGTGAGGTATGCAGCTTTGCAAACCTGCGGTAGATGCTGTTGGTTTCTTCATCAAACATCCAGGGGCGATGCTCACCGCCACCACCATTTTCCATTAAAGGAGAAAGCGCACCCAACTGTGCCCAGCGGATAAACAATTCTTTATCGCGGCCAAGACCGGGATATAAATCCACATCAGAACGGTAGCCACCGATATCAGAGCCAAAAGCAAGATAGTTATAAGCATCGGAATGATACATATTGTTAAGCGCATCTTCCATGCCGCCCCAATCACCATCCTGATCACCAACCCAGCACGAGAAACAAATATCGCGCGGAGTAAAGGCAACAAAGTCACCGCCAATATCAAACTGTGCATAGTTATCAATGGGGCGCGACATATTTACCCGTTTGTTGCCCAAGCGTTCGCGGGTATAATCATGAAACAACTGATAGTATTTATGCGAGTAATCCAGACGCGCAACATTTGCTGCGAGGTAAGGTGAATACTTTGCACCTATGGCATAATAGTCTGTGCCGTCACATTTCCAGCCATCAATTCCCATGTCGAGAATGGGATCCATCAAACCTTTCCACCAGGCAACGGCATCGGGATTATAAAAGTCAATGATGCTGCCTGTGCCTTTCCACCAGTCAACAAGGGCGGGACCATCTGTTGCATTTTGTTGCATAAAATATCCCAGCGCTGCAATGCTGTCGTAAAGTGGTTGCACTTCTACATTTATAATTCCGGTAATCCAGAATAAGGTTTTTACATTTTTAGAATGGAAATAATCTATCATTCCCTGCATGTCGGGATAGAGCGAATCTTCTTCCACCACAAAGGTGTTGTAGCCCGTTTCCCAGGGACTGTCAATAATAATAGCTCCCACGGGAATATCATGTGCCAGGTAATCATCTGTTATTTGTGTTGCACTTGCAGTGGTGCCTTCACCTTCCCATATCCAGTGAGAGAAAACCCATGCGGGCCAGTCTAAATTATAGTTATCAATGGTGTCGGAAGGATCATAGGCAGTAGAAAAATCGGGAGCGGGAGCCTCGTTATTCTGTGCCTGTAAAAGCGAAAAGGAAAAAGCAAAAACGATGATGAGTATTGATTTTTTCATGTTGCTGAGTTTTGATTTGTTGCAGCAAGGTGAGAAATTTTTTTGAAACTTACTGCATCAGCTTTTGGCGGATGGTGGCAACCAACATATGGATAGCTACTTTATTTTCGCCACCCTGCGGAATAATAACATCGACAAAGCGCTTGGTAGGTTCAATAAACTGCACGTGCATTTCTTTTACCACTGTATAGCGTTCAATTACCTGATGGGCGGTGCGCCCTCTTTCCTGCATATCGCGTTCAATTATTCTTATCAGGCGGTCGTCAGGTTCGGCATCTACAAATACTTTGATGTCGCATAATTCGCGGATGCGCTTATCAGTAAAAAGTAAAATGCCTTCAATGATGATTACCTGTTTGGGTTCTATATTATTGGTTGCAGCAAGGCGCACAGAGGTGATGTAATCATAAACAGGTTCTTCAATGGCAATGCCTTTGCGCAATTGTTGTACATGATTTACGAGCAGATTAAATTCTATGCTGTCGGGATGATCAAAGTTGATGCTTCTGCGCTCTTCTTCAGAGATGTGGCTGCTGTCTTTATAATAACTGTCTTGCGAGAGTATGGCTACCTGTGCAGCAGAAAAAGAATTCATTACTTCTTTTACTACCGTTGTTTTGCCCGAGCCCGAGCCACCAACTATACCTATTATGAGCATAAAATATTTTTGCGAAAGATACTAAAAGTGTTTTGGGACAAGTGCCAAATAGCGTGTATTATCTACATTTTATTTGGGGGCTTGCAAGGTTTGAACTGATTATTCAAAAGCAGACATAACAGGTTTTCCTGTCCAGCAATCAGGAGGAGTTACTCGGAATATTTTTGTAAGCGTTGGAGCCGTATAAAATGTTTCAACCGGTTCAGTTATTTCAAAACCTTTTTTAATTCCGGGGCCTGAAATAATCCAGGGAATTTCAACTTCTTCAAGCGTTGGGCCACCATGACCTTTGCCTATTCCTCCGTGATCAGCGGTAACCAGAATAATGGTGTTTTCAAAAATACCCGCCTGCTTCAGTGCATTAATAATAACTCCTGCCAGTGAATCGGCAACTTCTACTGCTTTAAAATATTCAGGTGTTCCGTGTCCAAGCATATGGCCGGCATGGTCAACATGATCAAAATGCAGAAACACAAAATCAGGTTTTTTTCTTTTTATATAATGTGCTGCTCTGCGTGCAGTTCTCATTTCATTAATGCTGCTTTCCAATCTGTTGAAAGCATAACGGTCGGTTAATCTTCCAAATCTTCCCCAATCGTGGAAGCAGGCAATTTTTAAATGCTTGCGTTGATCGCGTATAACTCCAAAAACGGTTGACCATATTCTGCCTTTCCTTCGTCCGCAAAAGGTTTGTTTACGTCCGTCTATGCGGTCCCACTTATTGGTAAATATGCCATGCTTTTCGGGTGGTGCGCCCATAATCATTGACGCCCAGTTTGAGCTGCTGGATGTTGGCATAACAGCATGCGCATGAAAGGTATGCGAACCGTTTTTTACCAACTCATCAAAATTAGGTGTGTTGGCATTTTTTATGCCATTAGGACTCATTCCATCAAACCCAAGCACTACAACGTGTGGGGCATTTTGTGAAAAAGCAGCCGCACTGAAAAACAGAAATAATAAACTTAAAATACCTTTCATAGTGATGGTGTAAAACTATAGTAAACGGGGCTGAATGAAAGCAGAAAAAACAATGATGTTAAATTTTCAAGAAACTAAAACGCACTGCAACGAAGATAGTAAAATGAGAAACTGAAATTGCAGCGTTGTTATAAAGCTGCATTATCAGTGAATTAGGTTTTGATGAAACACATGTGAACGCTTCCCTTAGTTGCAATTGCCGCTTAATCAAGATGCCGCTCAGGGTCGCTTAACAGGCGCTGCAACCTCCGTTCTATCAGTTCACTTTGATTTGTTTTCATGCAAATAAATTTGTTGCTAAAATAAATAAAATGCAGAAATGTAATTGTTGTCGGGACGACAAAAAATAGTGATATGAGGCAAAGAGCCTTGCGTCTGCGGGGATTACAAATCCCAAGCTCTAAGGTCGGGATTGCAAATCCCGACCAGCGGAGATAATTTTTAAAAGCTCTGTATCGGTAATGCTTTTAAAATCAGTAAAACGGTAATTTTTATAATGCGCCCGTAAATGCAAAATCATAGATCTTCTGTTAGGATTCTGCGGAAGCTCTTTAGGTATATCTTCTAAACGTATTATTGAAAAACCTTTATTATTTATATCATTTACCATTTGCGCTGTTGGTTCCTCAGCATGGCAATACTGACAATAATCAGCATCAATCTCTCCTGTTTCAGCAATACTCATTAAATAGGCTTTACCATAGGAGTAAATAGTTAATTCACTCTTCACTTCTTCGGGAACAACAATATCTATATGAATTACTGAGCCGTTGGTTCTTTTAATGTAGGTATCCCAAATTGCAACTTTCATTTTATTAAAATTAATAATGTACCCTGACTATGCCGGTTAAACCGGCCGCAGAGAGACGCTACCAACGGGGTTATTTTGTCTATCAGCTCTGTGGTAATCAGCTTAACCAGGATTGCCATTTTGTTAGTTTAAGTGTTATGCAATATTAATAATCATTTTCAATTTTAAATACTGATGTGTTCCAAGGTGCATTGCAAAAGGCTAGAAGCCTTGTTAAACTGGTAGAAGCGGGACGCTACGACCAACCTGCAAGCTACGCTCAACTGGGGGATTTAAATAGACCCACCATCAGGCAGTATATAAAATTGGCTGACTCTGGTTTCTAAGACTTGGCTTAATCTGAAAAGTAGTATAACTTCAAAATCCATTACTACCCCTTCCTCTAAACTGGTAAGAGTTTTTATTGATATGCCACACTTTTCAGCTACTTCTTTCTTGCTTAAGTTTTTTTCTGTACGATATTTTTTTATGTTTTGGCCCTCCACTTTCCGCACCAGCTTATAATGTTCTGCGAATTCTTTTTCGTTTTTTTTAAATAGTGACATATCGGGAGTTATTGCTTTTGAAAAACATAGCTTTCATAGTGGTTCTCCTCATTAGTACGCTTTGATATACCGTAGGTGCTAAATCCTTTTAATTTACATTGATACTTAATAGCAATAATGTTAAGCCAGCTTACAATTTTTTGATTCCCTGAAAATAAATCATCTTCCATTTCATCTGCCCAATAAAAAAATATTTTGTTACCCCATCCTATTTCCATTTTAACAAATTCGCCTGCCTTCATTTTTTTTAACCGGGCTTCTATTTTATTCTCGTGTTTTTTCATTCTAATTATAACATTTTAGTATGCGAAAATAGACAATTGCCGAATTGCAAATTCTGCTGTGTGCTAAGGGATTTTATTTATGACAAGCTAAGTTTGACAGGTTTATTAAAACACGAAGCGGAGCTTCGCGCCTACGGGGGGTAACGTTTTGTTATTTTGATACCGCAATTTTAGTCATTTCTTATAAAACTACGGCATGATGCCGGTTAAACAGGTTATAGCGTAACGCTACGACCAACGGGGGGAATTTGATAATTAGAAATTATAATGTGTTGTGTATAGCATTGCAAATGCGCTTAGCGTAAATGCTTTGAACATGCAGCTCGGGAGGAATTGAAATCATTGCCAGAATTTAGGTTGTTAGTCGATATTTCAGAATTGATACTTATAAACAAAGTACTTTTATGGCCTTCTTATTTTCGGATAGTGAGAAGCAGAGTATTTTTAAGTAAAACAATACTAAATAGTGATATATGAAAAAAAAGATAGACACAATTTTTCAAACTACAGGATCGTTTTTCACTTATTTTTTTGATAATCTTATTCTGTTTTGTTTAATGGGATTTTTAGTATTCATTTTAATCTCGTCATTAAAGATATTTGAATAGGATTACCCGGCACCAGGCGCGAAGCTGCGCTTAGTGGGTGTGGTGATTTCACACTTCCATTGTCACGCCTTGCGTAACATTTCCCTCTTGTAACCTTACTCCCCCCCTGCTGAGCCGCATTACAAAAGCAGCTCAGCCAAGATACTGCCTAACTTAAAGCCTAAAAAAAGAACATTAAGATCTTCGGGGATGGCATGCCCTGAATATTAAGATCAACAGGAATTGACAAGCTATTTTTTACTTATTTCAAGATAAAGCTTTTTCTGCATCTGCTCTGCTAATTGTTTGTATTGTTCCGGTTTATAGTACAGCAGGTTATCCATTTCATAAGGGTCATCTGTAATGCAATATAGTTCAGTTTCTATTTCTTCTACTCTGGCCTTTTTCTTCAGAATTCGCTTGTTGCCTGCTTCTATCTTTGCCATCAGTTCAGGATTTTTGTTCTGAAGTTTGCTTTTAAATTTTACCATGCCATATTCTTTTTCCCACTCTATGTATTTAAATATTTTCTCGGTTTTTGTTCCCATCTCATCTACCTCCATAATCATTCTTATAGCATTATAGCTTGGGTTATCAGAAGTAAAAGAAGCCATACGTTTAATTAATGTTTTAGACCCGAAAAATTTGGAATCAACTGCTCCGGGTCCCTGGTATTCCAGAATAAAATAATCGCGTGCGTTATATTTTGTTTCAGGATTTTGCTGAATTAACGAAATCATAGATTTGCCGTCCACATCTTCTGCAACATCAATTCCTGCCAGGTCAAGAATGGTAGGAAAAAAATCCAGATTGGTTATCCACTCGCTCAGTTCCACACCTTCTTTCATACGCAATGAGTCGCCTGCTGTAATGATAAGCGGAACCCTTATTGCTTCTTCATATGGTGAGAACTTATGATACAAGCCATGATTACC
>CAMDBK010000081.1 GCA_945889235.1 Chitinophaga pinensis | reverse complement strand
CTTCCGCGCACCGTTGGCGAATTTGAAGGCAAGGAAATGATTGTAAGTGCAGGACGTTTTGGACCGTATATTAAGCACGATAATAAATTTATTTCGCTGCCAAAAACCGAAGACCCACTTACAATTACTGGCGAAACAGCAGCAGAATTGATACAAGCCAAACGTAAATCCGACAGCGAAAAACTGATTAAATCTTTTCCTGAAAATGCAGAGGTGCAAGTGCTGAACGGGCGTTGGGGACCTTATATTGTAGTTGGCAAAAAGAATGTGAAAATTCCGAAAGGCAAAGAAGCAACATCACTTACCTTGGAAGAATGTCTAAAACTTGCTGCCGAAGCTCCTGATAAACCTGCAAGAGGAAGATTTACTAAAAAGAAAAAATAAGTTTCTCGCAAAGGCGCAAAGACAGCAAAGAAAGGATAAGATAGATGAAAAACCTTTGCGAACTTTGCGCCTTTGCGAGCCAAAATTAATCCGCGAGAAACAACATGGACATCTCCATTTTCTTTGAGCCTGCAAACCTTGGTGAAATAACCTTTCAGGCAAATACCATTGGAGAAAAGATTATCCGTTATTCCGAAAAAGGAAGCTTTCCCGAATTAGAAAATACCGACATCGTTATTATTGGTGTTAATGACGATCGCAATGCAGTGCATAATAAAGGCTGTTCTGAAGCGCCTGATTTTGTCCGCAAAAAACTTTATCAACTTTACCGTGGCGACCATGCTTTTCGTGTTACCGACCTTGGAAACATTCAAAAAGGAAATACCATTGAAGACACTTATTTTGCACTGACTTCGGTTATTGGTTTTTTGGCAAAAAAGAAAATTGTAACCATAATAATAGGTGGTAGTCAGGATTTGACGTACGCCAACTATTGCGCCTATCGCGATATGGAACAAATGGTAAATATTGTTGCCGTTGATTCTGCTTTTGACATGGGCGAAATGGACAGCCCCGTTGATTCGCGAACGTATCTGAGCAAAATAATTCTGCATCAGCCAAACTACCTTTTTAACTTCAGTAATATTGGCTACCAAACCTATTTTGTAGAGCAAAAAGGAATTGCGCTGATGGATAAAATGTTTTTTGATTCATATCGTTTAGGCGATGTAAAAAAGGACATTGAAGAAGTGGAGCCGGTTGTAAGAAATGCCGATATTTTAAGTTTTGATATTTCTGCCATTCGTCACTCAGATGCTCCGGGAAATAAAAACGCTTCACCCAATGGTTTCTTTGGTGATGAGGCTTGCCGTATTGCCCGCTATGCAGGCCTCAGTGATAAACTTACTTCCTTTGGCATCTATGAAATAAATCCTTCTGTTGATATTAACGGACAAACAGCTTTTCTTGCTGCCGAAATGATTTGGTATTTCATCAACGGGTATTATAGTCGCAAAAAAGATTACCCAGTTGGAGATAAATCAACCTATACCAAATATCGTGTGGCAATAAAAGAAGGCAAATACGAAATCGTTTTTTACAAAAGTGATAAAAGCGGGCGTTGGTGGATGGAAGTTCCTTATCCTGCAAGTAAAAAATCAAAGTATGAGCGTCATAGTATGGTTCCCTGCTCTTATAACGACTATAAACTTGCTTGTAGTGAAGAGATGCCTGACCGTTGGTGGCAAGCTTTCCAGAAATTAGGATAATTACCTCTACCGCAATTTTTTTCTCAACTTATAAGATGAAAAGTATATTTGGTCAGATTTTTTTGGCGAGTAAAAATTAATTTATATAAATTTGGATGTTTTTTGAAACAACATAAATAGTATTTGGTAAAAGCAAAAAACAACATAATTAATATTTGTCTCAATATTTGTATTCCTTAATAATATTTATTTACTTTAGCCCCTTGTTTGAAAAGACATTAAACAAAAACCTATAAAAACACAACAACTAAGCTATCAACAGACGTTATGAAAAAACTATTTACCACCTTATCAGTAGCCTTTATCACGTATGCAGCATCTGCACAGCAAGATCCGCAGTTCAGTCAGTATATGTACAACAGGCTGTTCACTAATCCTGGTTATGCCGGAAGTAATGACGGTATCTGCGGAAATCTAATCGGCAGAACACAGTGGACAGGATTTGACGGAGCTCCTAAAACAGCCGTTTTAGGTATAGATGCAACCATTGCAAAAATACACGGAGGTGTTGGATTGGTTGTAATGCAGGACAAAATCGGTTTCCAGAGCACATTGGCTGCGCGTTTGGCTTATGCTTATCGCATGAATGTAGGTTCAGGAAAACTAGGTATCGGTATTGATATCGGTATTCTTAACCAAACCATGAATGGAAATTTTGTTCCAATTCAGCCCGGTGATCCTACAATTCCTATGGGAAAAGCAAGTTCACTAATTCCGGATATGGGCGCAGGTGTTTACTATAATACCGATAAATTATATTTTGGAGTTTCTGCTTCTCATTTAATTGGAGGTAAATTTAAACTTGATAACCTTAGCACTACTTCATTAAGTGTTGCACGTCATTATTACGCAACTGCAGGTTATGATTATGAAATTAACCCAACTTTTAGTTTACGCCCCTCAGTATTTATTAAAACAGATGGTGCTTCAACTCAATTAGATGTTAACCTGAATTTGTTAATCAAACAAATGGTTTGGGTAGGTGCTTCTTACAGAATTGATGATGCAGTTGTCGCAATGGCAGGTGCTCAGTTTGGTTCGTTAAAATTTGGTTATGCTTATGATTTTACAACTTCTAAGCTTAACGGATACAGCAATGGAACTCATGAGTTATTTGTAGGCTACTGCTACAAATTCAATAAGCTCGGAGTATCATCAAAATACAGAAACGTAAGGTTCCTGTAATAAGAATGCTTGTAACCAATTATCAATTGTTACGTTCTAGCTTGACTTTTTTACCAAAACATTATCTCATCACAAAGGGGTGGGATAATATTTTATGTATAAAAAAAATATTTTTTGGTTTGCACAATAATATACAAAGAGGATCCGTTATATCTCAGAACAATAAATTAAATACTGTTGCGTTATAATAGTATAACAAAACCTAAAATGGAGGTATCAATGAAAAAATTACTTTTATTAATCAGTCCGGTAGCAATGCTTGTTTTTATTACCGGCTGTGGCTCAGATGGAGCCGGACACCTTATTGGTGTTCAGGATCGTGAAGAGTGGTATCAGGAAGATCCCTATGGTATGCTCTATATTCCAATGGGAAGCTATAACATGGGAAATAGCGACCAGGATGTTCCTTATGCGCATACAACGCCATCAAAAACAGTTTCAATCCAGGCTTTTTATATGGATGAAACAGAGATAACAAATAATGAGTATCGTCAGTTTGTTTATTGGGTTCGTGATTCAATGGCTCACAGATTAATTGGTGAAGAACACATTCTTGAAGAAGGGGAGTACGGTGAGCGTATTAACTGGGACGAAGATATTGAGTGGGAAGAAGAAGAATTCATGGAAACTTTGGAAGAATTATATCTTCCAGAGCATGAAAGATTTTACCGCAGAAGAGAAATTGACACCCGTAAACTAAATTTCGAGTATTACTGGATTGATCTTCGTGAAGCTGCACGTAAAGAGAATCGTGAACAGGGAATGAAAGACCGTTCAGTGTTTATTAAAAAAGATATTCTGAATGTTTACCCTGATACATTAGCATGGATACATGACTTCACGTATTCATTTAATGAACCCATGACCAATATGTATTTCTGGCATCCGGCTTATGATGATTATCCGGTGGTTGGTGTAACCTGGAAACAAGCAAGAGCCTTTTGCATCTGGAGAACACAACTTTTAAACAGCTGGTTGCTTGCAAATGATGAACATTTTGTTCAGGACTTCCGCCTTCCAACAGAATCAGAATGGGAATACGCTTCACGCGGAGGACATGATTTGTCTCCATACCCTTGGGGCGGTCCGTATATTCGTAACAGTAATGGTTGTTTCCTTGGTAACTACAAACCTTTAAGAGGTAGTTATGTGGATGATGGAGGTTTCCACACTGTAAAAGCTAACTCCTACGCACCTAATGATTACGGGTTATATTGTATGGCAGGTAATGCTGCTGAGTGGACAAGCAATGCGTACGATGAATCTGCATATAATTTTATACACGATTTGAACCCCGATTATCAGTACGATGCAAAGGAATCCGATCCTCCAGCTTTGAAAAGAAAAGTTATCCGCGGAGGTTCTTGGAAAGACATTGGTTTCTATATGCAAACAGGTACAAGAACGTATGAATATCAGGACACAGCAAAATGTTACGTAGGCTTCAGGTGCGTAATGACCTTCCTCGGTCGTGATAAGGCCGATTTTTAACAAGCACACAATTAACAATTAAATAAACAACCAAACACAACAACAATCTAAAAACTATTTAAGTTATGAAAGGAAAAAAGTGGAAGAATTTTATGGCCAAATTATATGGCTGGGGAGCATCAGTAGTTATATTAGGTGCACTTTTTAAAATCCAGCACTGGACAGGAGCTGGTATCATGCTTACTATTGGATTAACAACCGAGGCCGTGATATTTTTCTTTTCAGCTTTTGAAAAACCACATGAAGAACCCGATTGGAGTTTAGTTTATCCTGAACTTGCCGGAATGACTGCTGAAGAAAAAGAAGGGAAAATTACCGGAACAGCTACTGAGGAACTTGATAAAATGCTTGAAGAAGCTAAAATTGGTCCTGAATTGCTTCAGAGCCTTGGCGCTGGATTGCAAAATCTGAGCGACAGTACATCAAAATTGTCAGATATTTCTGACGCTGCTGTAGCAACAAATGATTATGCAAAAAGTATGAAAACTGCCTCTGCTTCAGTTGATGAACTTTCTAAAGCTTACGCTAAAGCCACAACAGAAATTACTTCTCTTGATTTAAGCGCTGGTGATGGACAAACTTTTGGCAAACAATTGCAGGAAGTTTCTCAGAAATTGTCTTCTCTTAATGCAGTATACGAATTACAGTTACAGGGATCAAATGACTTCCTGAAATCTCAAAGTAAATTGCATTCAGGAATTACAGATCTTCTTGAAAGTCTTAACGACTCAGTAAGTGATACCAAGAAATTCAAAGTAGAAGTTGGAGCACTTGCAGAAAATCTTAGTGCTCTGAACACAGTTTACGGCAATATGCTGACTGCAATGGGCGGTAAAAAATAGTAGCCATTTAAATTATTTATTAACCTAAAATAAACAATAATAAGAAATGGCAGGCGGAAAAGAAACCCCCAGGCAGAAGATGATTGGGATGATGTATTTGGTATTGACAGCGCTATTGGCTCTGAACGTATCAAAAGAAATTTTGAATTCATTTATTCTAATCAACAATGGCCTTGGAATTACCAATACTAACTTTTCGAATAAAAATGATGCACAGATGCAAGCATTTAAAACGGAATTTGGAATAAACGAAGCAAAAGTTAAGAAGTATTATGATGAAGCTAAGGCAGTAGAAGCAGCAGCAGATTCATTAGTTGAGCATTTGGAATTTCTAAAGCAATACTTAATTATCAGAACCGATGGCATGGATTCCACTTCCATTTTTGCCTTGAGAAAACAATGGCAGGAGGCAGGAGATGCTGATAAACTCAAATACCAGATCCAGTTAGATTCTATTTTTAACCTTCGCAATGTTAACTCAAAAGATAATTATGATATTTCAACTAATATTATGATTGGCGGAGAGGAAGCAAATCCGAAAAAAGGCCCTCACACGGCTATGGAACTTAAAGACAAGCTTGACTTTTTCAGAGACAGAATGAAAGCTGCAGTGAATAAGTTTAAGCCTGAGCCTTCTTTGTTGAAAGCTATAGATGAGAATTTCAATACCGATACTACCTTTAAAGTTAGCGGCTCTGAGCCTGAAAGCTGGATGCTTTCAAATTTTTATCATATTCCGCTTGCTGCATGTATTACTAATATGAGCAAAATTCAAACGGATGTGCGTAATGCAGAATCAGATGTTATTAAACATCTTTTCCAGAATGTAAGCGCGGAAGATTTTAAGTTTGATATGTTGGCAGCGCGTGTTATTCCTAATTCCAACTATGTGCTTGTGGGCGAAAAATATTCAGCTGATGTATTTGTGGCTGCATATAGTACAACACAAAACCCTCGGGTGCTGATTGGAGATGTTGATACTGTTAAAATGGAGATAAGAGGTGGAGGTGACAGTTCAAATGTTAAGGTTTCTCAAGGAGTGGGCAGATATGAAGTTCCAGCAGGAGCTGAGGGTTTGAAAAAATGGGGAGGCTTAATTCAGGTGGTTTCACCGGGAGGAGGTATTAAAAGCTATCCTTTTAAGAGCGAGTATATGGTTGCAAAACCTGCTCTTGTTGTTTCGCCAACTAAAATGAACGTACTTTACATTGGTGTTGAAAACCCGGTTTCTATTTCGGTTCCGGGTGTTCCTACTGAAAATTTACAGTGTTCATTAAGCGGTGGTACCTTAAGACCTGGAAAAGAAAAAGGAGAATTTATTGCTGAAGTAAAAGGTGGATCGGAAGCTATAGTAAGTGTAACTGCTAAATTTATGGTGGATGGAAAAGCTTCAACTAAAAACATGGGTCAATTTAAGTTTCGTGTAAAACGCGTTCCTGATCCGGTTGCCTATATTGCTAACAAAAAAGACGGATTGGTTTCAGCAAATGAACTGATTGCGGCAGGTGCGGTTATTCCGAAGATGGAAAATTTCGATTTTGATTTGCAGTTTAGAATTACTTCTTTTGATTTATCAATGAATATGCAAGGTGATTTTATAACCAAATCTGCTACTGGAAACAGACTTTCTGCTGAAATGGCTTCAATGCTTAAATCAGCTAAAAAAGGAACAAAAATATATATTGAAGAAGTAAAAGCAGTTGGACCGGATGCAGTGCCAAGGAAACTTGCTCCGCTTAACATGAAGTTACAATAAACAATTTAATAAAGGAGGAAATCATGAAGAAAGTAATTTGTATCATGGCGTTTGTGCTCACGTTTGCGGGCATAAACTCTGTTTCCGCTCAAAATGTATTGGATGGTGTGTATGTTAAAGAACACTATCCTACACGGAAAGTTATTCCATACACTCACTTACGTGAAGCAGATGTGATGTGGAGCAAACGTATCTGGCGCAAATTGGATCTCCGTGAAAAAATAAATCAGCCAATGTATTTTCCTGTTGATAGGATTAAAGATCGCAGAAGCCTTACACAGGTTATTATGGAAGCAGTAAAAGAAGGAAGCTTAACTGCTTATTCAGCTTCAGATGATGAATTTACATTGACACTTACAAAAGCTGAAATTGATAAAATAGGAGCAAAGACGGATACGATGTATGTTGAAAATCCAGATCCTCCATATGACCTTCAGATGAAAATTGTAGTAAATGAATTTGACCCGGGAACTGTAAAAGAATACCGTATAAAAGAAGATTGGTTCTTTGACAAACAACGCTCTGTTCAGGATGTACGCATTATAGGCATTTGCCCTGTGGCTGATAACATTGACCCAGTAACTGGTGAAATCAGAGGTTCTACTCCTTTGTTTTGGATTTATTTTCCAGAGGCACGTAATATTTTTGCAAGTGCTGAAGTATTCAACCGTTCAAATGATGCTGAGCGCAGAACATTGGAAGATATTTTTTGGAAACGTCAGTTTGGAAGTTATGTTTACAAAGAACAAAACGTTTACGACCGTAGAATAGCAGATTACAAACAAGGTATTCATGCACTATTGGAAGCTGAAAGAGTGAAAGACGATTTATTCACGTTGGAGCATGATCTCTGGGAATATTAATTCCTGATATACACAATAATAATTAAAAACCCCCGTTAATAATCTTAACGGGGGTTTTTCTTTTTGTCCCTGTAACGAATGACAACATTAAACATTATTCAGGTATGAAAACATCATTTATCATCAGTTCAATACTGATTATTATTCTTGCTTCAGGCGAGACCACAAAAGCCCAAAACGATGAGGGAGGGTTCTATAATATCAGCGACCGGAACACTAATCCGAATGACGAGAACGGTATTTGGAAAGGTGTTTATCCCAAAGACAATTTATATAAACCTCCTGTGGCATACTCCTATTTGCGAGAAGCAGATGTAATGTGGAGCCGTACAGTATGGCGTAAATTGGATATGCGTGAAAAAATGAATCACCCGATTTACTATCCGCTGGAGGCAACAAAAGAGCGCATTAGCTTGGTGCAATTGATGCTGAATGCTTTGAGGGAGGGTTCACTTACTGCTTATGATGCCATGAATGATGAATTTACCACACCACTTTCATGGAGTTCGGTTCGCAATTTTGGTTCGCGGACAGATACTATTTGGGTTGAAAACCCTGAACCGCCTTATTACCTTGAACCCAAGCCTGTGCCACATTCGTTCGACCCATCAACAGTTAAGGAATTTCGAATAAAAGAGGTTTGGTTTTTTGATAAGCAACGCTCTGAAATGAATGTTCGCATTGTGGGTATTTGTCCTGTGGCTGAAAATACTGATCCTGTAACAGGTGAGGTGCGCGGAATGACACCAATGTTCTGGGTGTACTTTCCTGAGTTGAGGAATATTCTTTCTTCTACCCGTGTGTTTACCCGCTATAACGAGAGTACCGAAATGACCTATGATGATCTTTTCTGGAAACGTATGTTCAGCAGCTATATTTATAAGGTTCAAAATGTGTATGACCGCAAAATTTCCGACTACACCACCGGAATTAATTCCATGCTGGAATCAGAAAAAATAAAAGATGATATTTTTGTGATGGAAAGTGATTTGTGGGAATACTAAAATAAAACCCCCGCAATTATTTGCGAGGGTTTTTAGTATTAGATATTAACTCAATTTTAGTGAAACTGCTCTGTCTCAGTTGAACCTGCCAAAGCTGTGGTAGAACTTAGCCCTTGTTGCACAACATTTTGCACAGCATCAAAATAGCCTGTTCCAACAAATGACTGGTGCTTAACAGCTTTGAAACCATCTTTTTCCAGTGCAAACTCACGTTGCTGCAGTTGACTGAAACCTGCCATTCCGCGCTCAACGTATGCTTTGCTCAGCTCAAACATTGAAGTGTTCAATGCATGGAAACCTGCCAGCGTAATGAACTGGAACTTGTAACCCATTTTTGCTAACTCTTCACGGAAAGTCAACATCGTTTTCTCGTCCATAAACTTAGCCCAATTGAAAGATGGTGAGCAGTTGTATGCCAGCATTTTCCCAGGATATTTTGCGTGAATGGCATCAGCAAATTCTTTTGCCAAACCTAAATCAGGGTTTCCTGTTTCCATCCAGATTAAATCAGCATAAGGTGCATAAGAAAGACCGCGGTCTATACCTTGTTCAATTCCATTCTTCACGTAGTAATACCCTTCTGGTGCACGTTTGCCGGTAATAAATTTGCTGTCGCGCGGATCAACATCAGTAGTAATTAAGTTAGCCGCTTCAGCATCTGTGCGGGCAATTACCAATGTAGGTGTGTTGCACACATCGGCAGCTAAACGTGCTGCCAACAATTTGTTAATTGCTTCCTGAGTTGGCACCAAAACTTTTCCGCCCAGGTGTCCGCATTTTTTAGCGGAAGCCAGTTGGTCTTCCCAATGCACACCGGCAGCGCCTGCTTCAATCATTTGTTTCATCAACTCAAAAGCGTTGAGGTTACCACCAAAACCAGCTTCAGCATCTGCAACGATTGGCACCATCCAGTCGCGTTGCGGCTCACCTTCAAGGTATTCGATCTGGTCTCTGCGCATCAAAGCATTGTTAATTTTTTTAACCACAGAAGGCACTGAATTCGCAGGATACAAACTTTGGTCAGGATACATTTCACCTGAAAGGTTTGCATCGCCTGCTACCTGCCAGCCTGAAAGATAAATTGCTTTCATACCTGCTGTAACTTCCTGCACCGCTTGGTTTCCTGTCAATGCGCCAAGCCCTGCAACCCAATCATCGGTGTGTAGACGTTTCCATAATTTCTCAGCACCGTTTTTTGCAAGTGTGTATTCAACCTGCACCGAACCACTGATATTAATTACTTCTTCTGCTGAGTAGGTGCGTGTAACATCTTTCCAGCGTGGATTGGTTTCCCATTCTTTTTTAAGCGCTAAAGCGCGTTCTAATTTAGTTGCCATTTGTTGTTTTGGATTTGTATTTAGGATTGTGTTAATTTAT
>CAMDBK010000080.1 GCA_945889235.1 Chitinophaga pinensis | reverse complement strand
CCGCCCATGTCATTCATTTCGTTGCTGTGAACAAAATGGATTACAGCACCGGCACCTAAGAATAATAATGCTTTAAACATGGCGTGAGTGAAGAGATGAAACATAGAAGCCATGTATCCTAAACCATCTTCATTACCATAACCTGAAACGCCCAGCGCAAACATCATATAACCGATTTGCGACATGGTAGAGTAGGCGAGAACACGTTTAATATCTGTTTGTGTGCAGGCAATAATAGCGGCAAACAGTGCAGACAAAGCACCTGTGTAGGCAACCAATTCCAGCGCTCCCGGACAGGAAATTGCAAAGACAGGAAATAAACGTGCAACTAAGAAAACACCTGCCACAACCATTGTTGCAGCGTGTATCAAAGCAGAAACAGGTGTAGGTCCTTCCATCGCATCGGGAAGCCAGATGTGCAACGGGAACATGGCAGATTTTCCTGCGCCACCGATAAATACAAGAACCAATCCCCAGGTGAGCGAACTAAATCCTAAGAAAGCAGGAGCAATAGCTGAGCGCATGTATTCCGAATTCTGGTCGGTGAGGCGCTGGATCAATGTTTCAAAATCCAATGTGTGGGCATTGAATGATAAGATCAGAATGCCGATCAGAAATCCGAGGTCGGCAAAGCGCGTAACGATAAATGCTTTTTTAGCTGCTGCTACAGCTGAAGGTTTATCGAAATAATAGCCGATGAGCAGGAAAGATGAAACACCAACCAATTCCCAGAAAATATATATCTGGAAAATGTTGGATGACATCACCAATCCCAACATTGAAAATGTGAATAAGCCAAGAAAAGCATAATAGGTTGAGAAGCGTTCTTCGCCTTTCATATAGCCCAAACTATATATATGTACCATCAGCGAAACAAAGGTTACAACCACCAGCATCATCACGGAGATAGGGTCAAGCAGAATACCTATATCAATAGAAACTCCGGGAGAAAATTCCAGCCATGAAATTTTCAATGCAATAATTTTCTGATATACACCATCCACTTTTCCTCTGACGAAAAAGTAATTGTAAGCAGTCATGAGCGATAAACCGGCTGATGCCAACAACGCACCTGTTCCTATAATTCCCGAAAAATTCTTAAACACTTTCCTTCCGAAAAGTCCGAGCAGTAAAAAGCTCAGTAACGGCAGAAGGGGAATTAAGGAAAGGGTTAGTTTGTCAAACATTTTAAAACTTTAAATCACTTGCATCTTCCACATCAATTGATTTGTGACTGCGGTAGAGGTTAATAATAATGGCAATGGCAACTGCAGCTTCGGCAGCAGCAATGGCAATAATAAAAATCGTAAAAAACAATCCATCCATTTTATTGGACCAGAGGTATTTGTTGAAGGCAATAAAATTCAAATTCACACTGTTCAGAATCAATTCTATTGACATCAGCATCATAATCATATTCCTGCGCGTCAGGAAACCATAAACGCCAATGAAGAACAGCGCAATGCTTACAACTAATATATGTGATAATCCTATGCCCGTCATTTTTCTACCGGTTTTTTCAATGCAATAACAATACATCCAACCATTGCTGCAAGAAGCAGAATACTCACCACTTCAAACGGAAGGGAATATCCAAATTCATTTACTCCCAACATTCGGTTTCCAATATTAGCAACGTTTGGTTCAATCCCAGGCTCAGTAGTTCCGATGAATTTATGTTGCAAAACCTGAAGCAGTGTAAACCCAAATCCGAAGACTGCTGCAAGTCCTCCTGTAATTTTTTTCGTCATTGCGGTGTCAGGTAAATTTGCACCAGCTTCCTGCGTAAGAAAAATAGAGAAGATAATCAGCACCACAATTCCGCCAACATAAACTACAATCTGCACAGCCGCAATAAACTCATATTCTAACCAGAAATAAATTCCTGCAATTCCGATGAGCGAGAACAACAGAAAAATTGCTGAGCGGAAAATCTTGGTGGTGGTAACCGCTAGAAATCCCGCAACCAGTGTAAAAGCCGCCAACAAATAGAATATGATGTCTTGTGCTGTCATATTATTCAACGCCCTCCATAATTTTTGAGCCGGGTTTATTCAATACTTTAGTCAACTGGCTGCGGTCAAAAACACTGTGTTCAAAAGCCTGATCCATTTTAATTGCATCGGTAGGGCAAGCTACAACGCACAAATTACACATGGTGCATAATTCTAAATGGTAAACAAATTTGTCAATTGCTTTTTTCTTTTTGCCTTCAGGTGTTTGCTCAAATTTGGTTACGATTTTTATCGTTCCGTTCGGACACGCTAACTCACAAGCCGTGCAGCCGGTGCATTTGTGCTCGTTGTTAGAATCGTGTGTCATTACCACTTCACCACGGAACCGTTCTGCAAGTTGCTGTTTCTCTTCCGGATAATTTTGTGTAATGATCTCTTTGTGATGGGTGAAATAATATCCCGTGTGCTTCATGCCTACAAGTAGCGATTTCACCGCACCAAAAATATCCTTTATGTATTTTATTGCGCTCATTAAAAGTGCCATCCCATAATTGCTATTGCTGTTGCCAGCAATAAATTAAACATACTAATCGGCAATAAATATTTCCATTCTAAGTTCAAAAGTTGGTCAATGCGAAGGCGCGGGAATGTCCAGCGAAACCACATGATGAGAAATATGAGAAAGAAAGTTTTTCCGAAGAACCAAAGTGACGAAGGAATGAAATCCATTACATGATTGAATGCAGTCCATTGCCCGATATGGAAAGGCATCCAGCCGCCAAGAAAAAGTGTTGCACCAATAGCGCACACAATAAAAATGTTCACGTATTCAGCTAAGAAAAATAATGCAAAACGCATCCCCGAATACTCAGTATGAAACCCTGCGGTCAGTTCTGATTCTGCTTCTGCAAGGTCAAACGGAGCGCGATTGGTTTCGGCAGTAGCTGCAATTATAAATGTAACAAATGCAATGAGCGCAGGAATGTGTCCTTTAAATAACCACCAACCTGTTTCCTGTGAAGCAACAATGTCTGACATTTTAAGACTTCCTACTAAAACAACAATTGCAAGAATGGAAAGTCCTGCAGACAATTCATAACTAACAATTTGCGCTCCGCTGCGCATAGCACCCAATAGCGAATATTTATTGTTACTGCTCCAGCCCGCCATTAAAATACTGATAACTGCAACAGAAGAAATTGCAGAAACATACAACACACCAATATTCAAATCCCACATTTGGAAATCCTTTGCAAAGGCAATAGGTGCCAGCAATAACATGGCAGAGATAATTGCAATAACAGGTGCCAGATTGAAAAGAAATTTATCAGAACCGGTTGGAGTTAAACCTTCTTTCAAAAGCAGTTTAATAGTATCGGCAAATGTTTGAAACATTCCTTTTGGTCCAACACGATTTGGTCCAACACGTATCTGCATATAAGCCGAAACTTTACGCTCCATAAATACCAATACTAATCCAAGAACAGCAAATAAACTGATTGCCATGGTGCCTACAATAACAAACTCAATCAGCAACGCAAGAGCCGGACTGAATGTCTGGTTCAGCCAGCCATCAATACTATGAGTTATGTTACCTAAGCTCCACATTATCTGTCAATATCCGGTATTACTAAATCCAATGTTCCCATCATTGCTACCAAGTCACCTATTTTTCCGCCTTTCGCCATGTGGTTAAGTGCAGAAAGATTGGAGAAGCCCGGTGAGCGGAATTTTATTCTGTAAGGTGTTGTCGCTCCTTCACTAACAATGTAAACGCCTAATTCACCACGCGCAGTTTCCACTCTTGTATAAAATTCACCTTTCGGTAATTTCAATACCGCTTTTGTTTTTGCCTGAAAATCCCCTTCGGGAATGTTGTCAATCAATTGTTCAATAATGCTGATAGACTGATACATTTCTTTTACACGAACCAGGTAACGCGAAAACGAATCACATCCTGTTTCAATAACTTCATCAAACTTCAGCTTGTCATAAACCTCATAAGGATAAAGTTTGCGAATGTCGCAGTTCACTCCGCTTCCTCTTGCTGTCGGGCCAGTGCAGCCGTAGGAGATGGCATCTTCTTTTGAAAGTACGCCAACATTTTTCATCCTGCTTTGAAAAATAATATTACCTGTTACCAGTTCATTATACTGGTCTGCTTTTTCACGAAACAGTTTTATAAATGCTTTAACTTTTTTCTGAAAATCAGGATGCAATTCAGCCATCACACCACCCGGAACAATGTAGTTCATGGTCAGGCGTGCACCACACGTATCTTCCATGATATCTGTAATAGTTTCCCGCTCGCGGAAAGATAAAAAGAAAGGAGTGAATGCTCCCAAATCCATTGCCATTGCACCCCACCACAATTCGTGCGAAGCAATGCGGGTTAGTTCATCCATCAATACACGAATCACTTTTGCGCGTTCCGGTACTTCAATTTGCATTCCTTTCTCCACGCACAATGCACAACCGTGATTATTGATGTGCGATGAAAGATAATCCATCCGGCTCGTAACGTAAATAAACTGTCGGTAGGTCAGACTCTCGCACATCTTTTCAATCGAGCGATGAATAAAACCAAGATGCGGTTCAACTTTTTTTATCGTTTCGCCATTGAGTGTAACAACCAGTTGCAACACACCGTGTGTTGAAGGATGCTGAGGACCAATATTAATGATCATGTCGCCCGAAGCCCCCTCTAAATCTCCCCCGAAAGGGGAGACTTTTTGTGCAGTACTAAGAATATCAGTTTGGTTTTGCATGAGGATTGGTATTCCTCCCCTTTGGGGAGGTTAGGTGGGGCTCTTTATAATTTAATCATGTTGATGGGGTCCTCAAAATCTTTTCTCAGCGGAAATCCGTCAAAGTCATCGGTCAGAATTAATTTTCGCAAATCAGGATGATTTAAAAAATTAACTCCGAATAATTCAGCTTGTTCGCGCTCATGAAATTCTGCGGTGCGCCAGATATCGCATACCGTTTCTATTTCAGCTTTAGCGCGGTCAAGTTTTGATTTTACAACAATTGAGTGACGGTGCTTTGTTGATGTGAGATGATAAACCATGGTAAGATGTGTTTTCCAATCCACACAGGTAACACAAAAAAGAAAATCAAAATCTAATCCTTCTGTTGAGCGCAGCTGTTGTGCAAACGGTTTCCATTCAGCAGGAGCAATAAATAAATTAACCCACCCGATAGCTATCGGGTCACCACCTTCTTCAAATATTGCGGAAGGCAGCACTTCGGTTAGTTTTATTTTCAGTTCCTCGTTTGTCATTCTGCTTTATTAACCTTTTGGTAATTGTTGCTGAGGAGGTTTTTCGGTCTTGAGCTGTTCGCGTGTTTGCCCGCTTTTTATTTTTTCCTGTAACGAAATCAATGCATGTAATAATGCCTCAGGTCTTGGCGGACAACCGGCTATATATACATCAACAGGAATAATATGGTCTGCACCTTTCACCACCGAATACGTATTGTAAAAGAAAGGACCTCCGCTGATGGCGCAGGCTCCCATTGCAATTACATATTTCGGGTCAGCCATCTGGTCATACAGTCTTTTTAAAACAGGAGCCATTTTATTTACAATAGTTCCGGCAATAATAATAACATCAGCCTGGCGCGGAGTAGCGCGTGCAACCTCAAAACCAAATCTCGAAAAATCATATTTGGCCGAAGCTACTGACATCATTTCTATTCCGCAACAGCTGGTTGCAAACGTAAGCGGCCATAATGAATTGGAGCGCGCCCAATTGATAATGTCATCCAACTTGGTAAGCACAATATCACCACCCGGAACAGGAACTACTTCTCCCGGGAAAGTATCTTGTGTTTTATTTTTTATTTCTTCCAACTTTGAACTTTAGACTTTAAACTTTTTTTCTTACATCCATTTTAAAGCACCTTTTTTATGAGCGTATAAAAAGCCGACAAACAAAATAAACATGAATATAATTATCTCCACCAGCGCAAGCCACCCAACACTTTTTGCAACCACTGCCCAGGGATAAAGAAATACCAACTCCACATCAAAAATGAGGAAGATAAGCGCGAACAAATAATAGCCTACATTAAACTGCACCCACGATTTTCCAACCGTTGGAACACCGCACTCATAAGCCTCGCCTTTTACAACGCTGTTATGTTTTTTAAAAAGAAGTTTTGAAACCAGAATACCACCAACCGCAAATACAATTGCGCTGATGATTAATACTATCATGGATGCTGAACCCATACGCGAACTTTTTTTGTGCGGTCAAAGGTAGAAACAAAATCAAATTTGCAAATCCATTTAAAGCTGACTTATTAACAAGCATTTATACATTATTAGAGCAGTTTAAGATATTGATTTTTCTTTAGCTTTGCGCGCTTTTTAAAAAATAAAACCATGAGTTTATTAGTTGTCGGTACAGTTGCTTTTGATGCCATTGAAACCCCTTTCGGAAAGACCGATAAAATAATCGGTGGCGCTGCAACCTATGCAGGCCTTGCCGCATCTTACTTCACAAAAAATATAAATTTAGTTTCTGTTGTAGGTGATGATTTCCCTGAAGAAACTATAAAAATGCTCAACAGCCGCAGCATAAATACCGAAGGCTTGCAGATTAAAAAAGGCGAGAAAACTTTTTTCTGGTCGGGGAAATATCACAACGATATGAATACCCGCGATACCCTTGCAACCGAGTTGAATGTACTTGCAGATTTTCATCCCGTTGTTCCCGAAAGCTATAAAAATTGCGATTTCCTGATGCTCGGTAATCTGATGCCCCGCATACAAATGGCGGTGATTGACCAGTTGCCCAACCGTCCTAAACTAATCGTAATGGACACCATGAATTTCTGGATGGACATTGCCATGGAAGATTTGGTGAAAACGATTGCAAAAGTGGATGTGCTTACTATTAACGATGCAGAAGCACGCCAGCTTTCAGGCGAATATTCGTTGGTGAAAGCAGCACAAAAAATTCTGGAATTAGGTCCGAAATATCTGGTGATTAAAAAAGGTGAACACGGTGCATTGCTCTTTAATAAAGAGAATGTTTTCTTTGCTCCGGCACTTCCGTTAGAAGATGTGTTTGACCCAACCGGAGCAGGTGATTGCTTTGCCGGTGGATTTGTTGGATTTCTGGCGGATACAAAAGATATCTCTTTTGAAAACATGAAGCGCGGAATAATTTTCGGTTCGGCAATGGCTTCATTCTGCGTTGAAAAATTCGGAACCGAACGCTTGATTGATTTATCGCAGGATGAAGTGGATGAACGTGTTCAGGAATTTATTGACCTGGTGCAGTTTGATATTTCGCTGGTTTAATTTTTAGCCACTAATTTTCACTAATTACCACGAATTTAATTTGTACAAATTCGTGTAATTCGTGGCAACTTCGCCTTAGGGTCTTTGCGGTTAACTCTTTATTCAAATACAACCAGCGACTGGTTTTTCTCCACCGCAGTTCCTTTCACAGCCTTCACTGTTTTTACTTTTCCATCGCGTGGCGATTTAATGATGTTCTCCATTTTCATGGCTTCCAGCACTAAAAGTGCATCACCCTTTTTCACTTCATCACCTGCCGCAACATTAATAGTTAAAACCATTCCCGGCATCGGAGCTTTCACTTCCTGCACACCGGTTTGAGCAAGTTTGTCCATTCCCAGTTCGTGCAAAAGCGCATCAAATCGGTCTTTCACATCTACATTATATTTATGTCCGTTTACAAGAATAGTAAATGTTTTAGCAGCTAAATCCGCTTTCACTACTTCAGCAGTAAATGATTTAGTTCCTGAAATAATATGGAACATATTTTTCTTCACTTCAATCATGTCCCACGAGAAATCCGTTCCATTAACAGAACCACTTTTTCTGATCTTGTCAGTAAAAATAATTTCAGACTCTTTGCCGTTGTTTACTTTAGCTTTAAATGTTTCTTCCATAATTTTAAGGAATGTATTTCAGTAGTTCTGATAGCTCGTTATCGGACAAATTATCTTGTTCCGATTTATCATAAATGGTAAGTAAATAAACAGAAGTTTCAACCACCTGAACATAGGTGACTACTCTTGCTCCACCTGATTTTCCTTTTCCCTTTGAAGCAATTGACATCCGTATTTTGTAACAATTATTTCCAATAGATTTTCCTGAAAGAGGATTTGTTCCTATCTCTTTTAGGAGTTCAATGTATTCTTTCTTTACAGAAGGATATTTTTTCCCGAGCCGTTTTAACTGTTTGTCAAAAGGCGGAATGGTGAAAATTTTAAAGCTCATTAATCAATTCTCTTGCAGGTCGCGCTTTAAGTTTTCCCTGTTTAACAAGTTTCATGTTTTCCACCGCTTCTTTGATTTCATTAATCAATTGAGCCTTGGCAGGAGTAATAGTTTGCGTTTTAACAAAAGAAAAGTTTTTCAGCACTTCCATAACAAAAGCTGCTTTATCATCTTTAACTTCAAGTAGGAGTTTCATTTTGTTTTTATTGTTCAACAAAAATAGTTGAAATTTTTGTTTGTTGCAATTCATTCTTTTGTCTGTCTGAAACATTTAACTATTTTCGCAGCCCGCTTTTTGCCCGGATGGCGGAATTGGTAGACGCGCTGGTCTCAAACACCTGTGGGAAACCGTGCCGGTTCGACTCCGGCTCCGGGTACAAAAAGGCAGAGAGTAATCTCTGCCTTTTTAATTTTCTCCTGTTTCCTAAAATTGGTTAACAGGGATTTTTGTTTACTTGATAATCGTAGTTTTGCCGCTCAATAAAAACAAACGTGGACGAAGGAGTTATCAAATACAGCAGCGATAAAAAACAGGAACGCTATGACAAGGCTTACCTGAAAATGGCTTTGGAATGGGCACAACTTTCGCATTGTAAACGCAAACAGGTAGGCAGTCTGATTGTTAAAGAAGGCATGATTATTTCCGATGGTTATAATGGCACTCCAACAGGCTTTCCAAACGATTGTGAAACCCCCGAAGGTGAAACGTGGTGGTATGTTCTCCATGCTGAAGCCAATGCAATAATGAAAGTAGCGCGTTCAACCAACAACGCACGTAACGCAACATTATATCTCACGCTGTCTCCCTGCAAAGAATGCAGCAAACTTATTTTGCAATCAGGTATAAAACGTTTGGTTTATATCAATGAATATAAAGACACAACAGGGATTGATTTTCTACGCGGTGCCGGAGTTGAAGTCACACATATCGCAGAAATCTGAACATGAGTAACAAGTCGTTTCGTCCGTATATTTATTTCCCAATTCTGTTTGCACTGGTGTTGGTGGGCGGCATTTATGTTGGCGTAAATCTTAATGCAGAGGCAAACCACAATTTATTTAAGCCGGTTGTAAAACCGCAGCATCACAAACTTACTGAAGTCCTTAATTATATTGAGCAGGAATATGTGGACACGGTGAGCATGGATTCACTCACAGAAGAAACAATTACAAAATTGCTGCAATCACTTGACCCGCATTCGTCCTACATTCCTGCAAAAGAATTGCAGGCAACGAACGAACCGCTTGATGGTAAGTTTGAAGGAATAGGAGTGGAGTTCAATATCATAGAAGATACGATTGTAGTAATTGCTCCAATTTCTGGTGGCCCGTCACAAAAACTGGGAATTCAACCGGGCGACAGGATTGTAAAAATTGAAGGAAAGAATGTTGCCGGAACAGGAATAAAATCAAAAGATGTGATGGATAAGTTGCGAGGCAAAGGCGGAACTGAAGTGAGTATTCACATCTTCAGAAGAGGCACAAAAGACTTAATTGAATACACTATAACTCGCGGAAACATTCCTATCCACATCATTGATGTGGCTTTTATGCTGAATTCAGAAACCGGTTATATTAAAATCAGTCGCTTTGGTGCAACAACTTTTGATGAATATGTTGAAGCATTTGACAAACTTAAAAAATCAGGTTTACAAAAACTTATTCTTGATTTGCGCGGGAATCCGGGTGGTTATTTAAACGCTGCCAATGATTTGGCAGATGAATTTCTTCCCGCGAAAGAAATGATTGTTTATACCGAAGGAAAAGCAAGACCGAGAGAAAATCATTATGCAACTTCAGGTGGTGATTTTGAAAAAAATCCATTAGTGATTTTGGTGGATGAAGGCTCAGCTTCGGCCAGCGAAATTCTTGCAGGAGCAATTCAAGATAATGACCGCGGAACAATTATAGGCCGCAGAACTTTCGGAAAAGGTTTGGTACAGGAACAGGTTGATTTACCTGATGGTTCAGCCATCCGTTTAACCATTGCACGTTATTACACGCCTACAGGAAGGAGTATTCAAAAGCCTTACACACATAATGCTGATGAGTATTATGAGGAATATTATGCTCGCCTTGACAAA
>CAMDBK010000079.1 GCA_945889235.1 Chitinophaga pinensis | reverse complement strand
CTAAGCGCTGAAAAAGATTCGGGCGAGTCCCCTCGAATCATAAGCACTAAAATCGTTTATAGCTCACCTAATGCCTTCTTTGTCCCGATAGCTATCGGGATTTCAAAGGAGGCTTCTTTTTTTATTCAAAAGTTCCGGGAACTTTTACCTGTTTCTCTGGAACATATCCAAAGTTTCGTGGAAAGGTTGCAAACCTTTCCGAAACTTTCCGGCATTTTGCCGGAAAACACGCGAACTTATCCGGAACTTCTGCGAAGTTTCCTGATAAACACGCGAATCTTTCCCGAAAACATGCAAAGTTTCCCTGAAAATGTGCGTATTTCTCTGGAAAATATGCGCCATTCTGACGAAAAGGCCTGTCAAACCGACAGAATTTTATATGTAAATACAAACAAATCAACCAACTAAGCGAAGCGTTTCTCTTTAATACCAATACAAAAACAAATAATAAACATTAAAAATTAACTAATAACTAATAACCATGCTTAAGTATCTTCAAACAGTAAAAGACAGGCTTTCAGGACTGAAAGCCGGAATCGGAACCAACCAGGCAGCCTGGACAGCAGCAGGACATCCCGACACGCCTCTGACCGTGCAGGCAGAAATTGATGCCCTCGACACCGCAGATAATGAAATAGAGGCGCTTAAAGACCAGTTAGCCCAAAAACAAGTTACATCACGCACCCTTGCAGGGGATAAAGACGATGCGGCTGAAATACTAGAAAAACGTGCGATTTCTATACATGCCACCGAGCCGGGTAAATTAAGTGAATACAATATCTCTTTACCGTCAACCGGACAGGAACGCCCCCTGCCCCAAAAAGCTATTATTAAAAGTGTAACCGATGATGATGACGGTATAGGCTTTAAAATTGCCATACAAAGTCAAGGCAAAAATGTAGATACATGGGAAGTGCAGCGTGGTGAAATTGTTCCGGCTACCAACCCGGGCGGAGGAATGCCTATGCCCACACCCGGACCGGGCTTACCTTCCAGCGGAGCTACTACCGTATTGCAACCGCCTTATCCTTTTTTACGAACCACCAAAAAGATATTGTTTGTTGATGATGATGTGGAAGCAGGTGTGCGTTATTTTTATCGTGTGCGTGGAGTAAACAGTAAAGGTGCAGGTGAGTGGAGTGAGCCGGTGAGTGCGGTGCAGTAAACGGAATTTTTACAATCCCCTCTCTATATGGAAAGGGGATTTTTTTTAAACAGCTGAAGCCGAAAAGCTGTAACCAATGAGTAGGCGAAAAATAAAACAAAAAACCATGAACTTCGATTTTAATTCATTAAGTCAAAACCAAAAATTCCAATTGTATGCCGCAGGCATAATGCTGATTTCACTTTTTTTGCCCTGGTGGTCATCATCATTTAGTGCTAATATTAGCGCAATGGGGCAAAGCTATGGCTCATCAGCATCAAACAGTCTTACAGGCTTTCAACTTACTGGAGGTATTATTCCTATAGTCGTTTGCATTGCCGCGGCTTATTTTGTTTTCAACAATCCAAGTTATGTTTTATGGTGCGGAGTAGCTGGTCTCCTTTTTTCCGCCAATAGCTATTTTGGTATCATACCCACAGGAAGTGGTAATGTATCACTTTCATATGGAGATATGGGAGGTGTAAGCGCAAAATCAGGCTTTGAATATGGGCTATACCTGTTTGCAATAGCTGCCGGGGCATTAACCTTTTTTGCTTATCGCGAAAATACTGCACCTGCTGCCCCGGTTGCACCACAGGCTGAACCTGTTGCTCCCCCTGCTGAACAAAATAATAATCCGCAATAATTTACAAACCAAATAAAACTAAGAACCATGAACTTTGATTTTAAAACAATGAGCCAGGATAAAAAAATAAAACTTGGCATACTGATAGGAATGATAGTAACCTACTTCCTGCCTTGGTATAAAACCCCTCAAGATGATATGTCACCGTTTCTGTTCTTTGTATATATTCCTTATTATCCAATATTCATAGGGCTTATTGCCTCAGTAATTGGTTTATTTTTGGTTTTAAAGGATGATGTTAAATTCTCACTTTTTGTTGCAGCAGCTTGCCTTTTTAGCGCAGCCAATTTTTATTTAATACTTATTCCATATGAACACCTCATGTTCGATTTCATAAAACAGGTTGGCATTGCTGAATGGCAAAAACTTCTTGGGTATGGCTTTTATATTAATGCAGCGCTAAGCCTCGGTTTTCTTCTTATCGCACTTAAAGAAAAAGGAATACTTGATAAACTTACGAATAAGACCGCACCCGCGGTTAATACCGGAGAAGCTGCCCCAGTTCAAAATGTAACCCCGGTAACACCAAAAGTTAAAAAACCGCCAATTAAAATTAGTAAAACAACCAAAATTATTGCAGTAGTTGTCATTCTTCTTGCTGCTGCGGGTGGAGGGTATTATAAATTTATTTATACCCCGGAGTATCAGGCATTCGATTTTCTGAAACAAATCAATGCACAGTTTGAAATTGAAGGTGCACCTATAGAAAATGAGAAAAATTTATCAGTAATGGGTCAAAGTGTAAATATTATTTCATCTTACGATAAAGAATGGAATAATAAGATGCAAAAAGAGAATCCAAGATTGATTTTAAAAAATTGTTTTGTAGAAAGAATAGAAAAAATGGAGAAAGCTAAAGATACATTGACATATTCAGAAATAGATAAATCTAAACCCCAGCTTTTATACCAAATATACCTTACTCCCTACAAGAAATTAGAAAACGGTAAGATTGTTTGGTTTGGTGAAGGTAGTTTTGATGAATATACTGCTCCGGCTGATCTCAGAGATAAGGATATGGTGGGTAAATGGGAAATAATTATTAATGTTTACGATGAGAAACTTATCAAAAATTCTGACATTTTACCTGTAGCAAACCTTAGCGAAGATTTTAAGTCACTTGGGCTTTGTAAGGACTGTAAATTGGTGAATAAGTATTACTTATCAGATTTATCAGCAAAAGTAGGATTTAAAGATTATATATCTGTTTCCAATAACTATTTCGGGAGTAGCACAACTGTGGAATTCGATTTGATAGAGATGGTTGAGGTTAAAGATGTAGTATCACCTCAGCGCTCAAAGATGGCAGAGCTATTTGATATAGACTATAAATGTGTGCAAATAAACAATGTTGGAGAAGATTTATCAATTGCATTTTATACCGACACCGCAAGAAGTCAATGTATAAAACAGATTAAACCTGTACAAGGTGAATTTGAAGGCAATGGAGTTAGAGGCAGTTTTCAGGGGAAACAATCTTATAAAGGCGAATTAATGTATGGTTTGCCAAGTGGCAATGGCGTTCAAATCTGGAGCAACAATTACGGTGAGTTTGAAAGTCGTATTGAGGGAACATTTGCAAATGGTAATGCGCATGGCAAATGCAAACAAACATTCCGTGATAGTACTACGTATGTAGGAGATTTTGTCAATGGTTTATCATCGGGTAAAGGGATACAAACTTATGCAGACAGCAGCAGGTATGAGGGAGACTATTTAGATGATAATCTTTCAGGCAAAGGAATATTCACATGGCCAAGCGGAAACATATATGAGGGGGATTGGGTAGATAATCAAAGAACTGGCAAGGGTGTATTTATCTATGCAGACGG
Organism: Chitinophaga pinensis; assembly: GCA_945889235.1. Taxonomy (GTDB): domain Bacteria; phylum Bacteroidota; class Bacteroidia; order SXHM01; family SXHM01; genus SXHM01. The sequence goes on along the minus strand of CAMDBK010000079.1, from coordinate 6,700 downwards.
AGAAAAGTATGAGGGGGATTGGGTAGATAATAAAGAGACTGGCAAGGGTGTATATACTTGGGCAAATGGAGAAAAGTATGAAGGTGATTTTGTAGATGGTAAAATATCCGGAAAGGGAATAAAATATGCAGCAGATGGCTCTGTTATTTGGGAACATTAATTGCCGATAAATGATGCAACAGCCCGTATTCGTTAATAACGAATACGGGCTGTTAGTTTATTAAAAGAACCAATTACATTTGGTTTGCTTTTTGTGTTTCGGGTTATTAAACCAGCAGTAATAATTTTCAAAAAAATGAAAAACTTATTATTAACACTATTTGCTATAGCATTAATACAACCAGCAATAGCACAGATAAAGGTTTACAAAGGCACTTCATCCTATAGTAGCGATATAATCTGCAATGTTTCAAATGGCAAAGTCTTAAAAAAAACATCAAGTTATTCAGCAGATATAATTTGTAATATAAAAGGAAATAAAATTTACAAAGGGGCAAGTTCCTACTCCAGTGATGTCATTTACACTATTACAGATGGTAAGGTTTATAAAGGTTCTTCATCTTACAGCAGTGATATTGTAATGACCATAAAAGAAAGTAAAATTTATAAAGGAACATCAAACTACAGCAGTGATGTTATTGCAACAATAAAAGATGGTAAGGTTTATACAGGCAACTCAACTTACTCAAATGATATTCAGTTTTCTATTGATGGCTATGCAACTATTGAAGAGTTTGTTGCAATCTGGCATGCGGTAAAGTATAGTTACTAGCTGGTCGGATTTTTTTTATAAGAAAAAACGTATGCCCCCGCGCTTTGCCCATTTGTAAAGATGCAAGCCGGTGAAGAAACCAGCCCCGCCCAAAGCGGGGTTTTGTTTTTTATAAAAGGCTTATATTTGTAAAAAATAAACAAGATGAAGACCACAAGCATAAACACCGTAATTGAAAAATTCAATTCTTTGCTATTGGAAGAAAAGGAATTTGCCGTTGACATCATTAATAAAGTGTATGCCGAAGCAGCCCGTGAAGCTATTTTGAAAAAGGCGAAAAAAGCAACTGAAAACAGCAAGAAAGGAAAAGTTAAGAAAGGTAATGTAAGCGACCTTTATAAAGACCTGGAGAATGACTAAGCTTGTATGGGATGCCTCGTTTAAAAGGTCATACAAAAAAAGGGTTGGCAACAATAGCCAACTGAAAAAAAAGTTTTGGAATGCCCTGGAACTATTTACCAATAACCCGTTTGACCCGCGCCTGAAAACTCATAAGCTGACAGGTAAACTTGATGGCCTGTGGGCATTAAGCGTTGAATATGATTGCAGAATAGTTTTTAAATTTCTCAAAGGCAACGATGAAGTATTGCTTATTGATATTGGCTCACATGATGAAGTTTATTAAACTATAGGCCCCGTAGGTTCGGATATACGCGTTAGCCGTAGGTCAAGATTTGCAATCTTGACCTAAGAGCTTGGGATTTTTAATCCCGCAAACAAAACCCCGCTTTCAGTGGGGTTTTAGTTTTTTGTAAGCAACTCAACAAAGAATTTGCAAAGTTGATTTTGTTTTTACCTTTGGCGGCAACTAAAAAATAGCGAAAGTTTTGGTCACAAATTGCGACCTCAAGTTAAAAAAAACAAAAATAAATTTATTAAGGAAATACCTTTCGCGAAATTGAATTGATTGTTAAACGTTTTATCTTTGTAAAAAATAAAGCCATGTTGCAGAAAACTAAATTTAGTCCAATTCAGCTTGAATTACTGAAAGTATATTCTTTTGAGCCCAGTGAAAAAGAGCTGAAGGATGTTAAAGTTTTATTGGGGAAATATTTTGCAGAAAAATTTATTACGCGCGTAAACAAAGCCGCTGCAAAGAAAAAAATTACTCAAAAAGATTTAGACAAGTGGCTTAAAGATGAGAACCAATAAACTGAAGGTTGTTCTTGACACCAATGTTTTTCTTGTTTCTGTTCTTCCTCATTTCTCGTATTATTGGATTTACGAAAAGTTGATAAACAACAAGTATGAATTGTTGCTGAGCAACGAAATACTTGCAGAGTATGAAGAACAAATTGCTTTTCGCTATGGCATGAGCAGAACTGATTCAGAGCTTGAGTTTCTGTTACTGTTGCCTAACGTAATAACGATTAACCCCTACTTTTACTGGAACTTAATTACAGAAGATGCAGACGATAATAAGTTTGTTGATTGTGCAGTTTCGGGCAATGCCGATTATATAGTAACGGAGGACAAACATTTCAAAGTATTGAAGAAAACCAAGTTCCCAAAAGTTGAAATACTTTCTATCAAAGAGTTTGAAAAATTATTGAGATAAAAAGTAAAGAATGAATCTATCCCTCTTCATAATTATTCCGCTTGTTGCTTCAATAGCCGTATTGCTTTCGCGCAATGCACAGCAAGTGAAATGGATATCCTTTCTTGCTTCGGCTGCACAATTAGTATTATCTTTTTTCCTGCTCTCAGCCTTTAGGAGCGAGCGGGCAAACGGCAATGTTTCTCAAATGCTTTTCGAGCAGCGTTACTCATGGTTCGCGCCCCTGAATATTGAATATTACATAGGCGTGGATGGAATTTCAGTGTCCATGATCCTGCTCACAGCCTTTGTGGTGCTTGCAGGCGTGCTGGTATCCTGGAACGTAGAAAAAATGACCAAGGAATTTTATTTCCTCTTGCTGCTGCTCTCACTTGGCGCTTACGGCTTTTTCATTTCGCTCGATCTGTTCACCTTGTTTTTCTTCCTCGAAATTGCAGTAATTCCAAAATACCTGCTGATCGGTATCTGGGGAAGCGGCAACAAAGAATACAGCGCCAACAAGCTTGCCCTGATGTTGATGGGTGGCTCTGCCCTTGTGCTTGTAGGCATATTCGCAATCTATTTTATGTCGGGAATTCATTCATTTGACATGGTGAAACTTTCGCAGGTTCACATTGCCATTGAAGTTCAGAAAATATTCTTTCCGATGCTGTTTATTGGCTTCGGGGTTTTCACTGCTATTTTCCCTTTCCATACCTGGGTGCCTGACGGGCACTCATCCGCACCTACTGCGGGTTCTATGTTCCTTGCCGGAATTTCCATGAAGCTGGGCGGCTATGGCTGCCTGCGCGTGGCAACCTACCTGATGCCCGAAGCTGCAAAAGAATATGCACCTATTATTATTGTTCTCGCATCCATTGCTATTTTGTATGGCGCATTTGCTACCATGATGCAGAAAGATCTGAAATACATTAACGCCTATTCTTCGGTGAGCCACTGCGGTTTTGTGCTGCTCGGAATTGGCATGCTGACCAAAATTTCCATTGCGGGAGCAGTGATGCAAATGGTTTCGCACGGTTTGATGACAGCACTTTTCTTTGCTGTTATCGGCATGATTTACGAGCGGACGCATACGCGAAAAGTAGAAGAACTGGGCGGCTTATTGAAAGTAATGCCCTTCGTGTGCAGCGTGTTATTTATTGTGGGATTATGCTCACTCGGCTTGCCCGGTTTCAGCGGATTTGTGGCTGAGATGACTGTTTTCATGGGCTCTTGGCAAAACCCTGATATGTTTTACCGTATTGCCACCATTGCTGCCTGTATGTCCATTGTGGTAACGGCAGTTTACATTCTGCGTGCAATTGGAAAAACGGCAATGGGCCCCATTACCAACGAACATTTTTCACACCTGAAAGACGCTGCCTGGAACGAACGCTTAGCAGCTATTTTGCTGGTGCTTGGAATTATTGCAATAGGTATTGCACCGTTCTGGCTGAATGACCTGGTTTCACCGGGAGCGGAAATAATAATGAGTAAAATTTCAGGCGTAATAATTTATTAAGCATGATGAACGAACTGTTATTAATGAAATCTGAATTGCTGGTGACCGCTGTCATCTTCATTCTGCTGTTCATTAAGATCAGCGATAAGATGAGCAATGAAGGGGTGCTGAGAGTTGTAAATCTATTACTACTCTTAAATGTGGCTGCCGGTTTCTATTGTATGAATACTGTAGGAGAATTATTCAGCGGCATGTTCAGAACAAATGAGCTGATGGCATTTGAAAAGAATATGCTCAATATCGGAACGCTTCTCATCTCATTGATTTCTTATGAATGGCTGAAAAATCACAAGCACCTTCCTGAGTTTTTCATCCTGATGCTTTCTGCTTTACTGGGAATGTTCTTTATGATCTCCAGCGGAAACTTTTTGATTTTTTACCTGTCACTTGAACTGGCTACCATTCCTCTTGCCGCGCTCTGCAATTTTGATCTTGAGAAAAAACAATCATCCGAAGCTGCCATGAAAATGATTATGTCTTCAGCATTTTCATCGGGCATTTTATTGTTCGGTATTTCTATGATGTATGGCACAACAGGTACACTGAGTTTTGCAGAATTGCCGCAATACCTGGATGGCAGTCCGTTGCAGGTTTTTTCTTTCATCTTATTATTTACAGGTTTTGCATTCAAACTTTCGGTTGTGCCATTCCACTTGTGGACTGCTGATGTATATGAAGGCTCACCCATTGCAGTTACTTCTTTCCTTTCGGTGATTTCAAAAGGTTCTATTGTTTTTATTTTCCTGACTACGCTTTACAGTGCTTTTGCGCCCATGGGTGAGGTTTGGTATAACCTGCTTTTTATGCTCTCGGTTATTACCATGATCATCGGAAATCTTTTTGCGTTGCGCCAGCAAAACATGAAACGCTTTCTTGCGTTTTCTTCTATTGCGCAGGTTGGTTTCATTTTAATCGGTATCAGCGGTGGTGGACAAAACGGGATTTCTTCTTCGGTTTATTTTGTGCTGGTTTACATATTCTCTAACATTGGGGCATTTGGTGCGGTGCAGTTAATTTCGTCTTTCTCCGGCAAAGAAACCATTGACAGTTACAAAGGTTTGTATCAAACCAATCCGCTGTTAAGTTGGGTGCTGACTATTTCTTTATTCTCATTGGCAGGAATTCCGCCAACTGCCGGGTTTTTCGGAAAATTCTTTTTGCTGGCATCGGGTGCTGAAAAAGGAAATTACATCCTTATTACCATTGCAGCACTGAACATGATTGTTTCGCTTTACTACTATTTAAGAGTGGTGCGTGCCATCTTTATGGAAAAGAATGAGCAACCAATTGCAAGCATTCAGGGTAGTATTTATGAAAAGGCAGGATTGCTGATTTGTGTTGCCGGTATTATAGCTGTTGGTTTATACAGTCATTTCTACGAATATATTTATTCACTTAGTATTTTTTAATTCCTCCCCTTTGGGGAGGTTAGGAGGGGTATATGGCTATCAATAAAAATCACGAGTTTGAAGATTTAGACGGAATAAAATGCGCGGTTGTAGAGCGCAACCTTTCGCCTGCACGGCTTCAATTTCTGAAAAGTTTGCTGGAGTATAACCGTTTTACAACCGTAGTAGTTGCAAGTCCGCCACCCAAAGCTGCGGCAACTAAACCGGCTGCCCCTATTGCTGAAGGTGCTGCTCCCGAGCCTGCCCCTGTTGTTGCCGAAGCGCCACCCGCACCCGAATTATTTACCCTTGGCGTTACCGATTCAACCTTTAATGCCATCAATGCCATCTTCGGAAGATTGCTTAAAACCTGTGACGGACATGTGGTTACTCTTGCCTACTGGCATCAGAAGGAATCGGTATCACATGATGAGGTGCCATATTACGAGAATAAAGCCTGATATTTATTTTGCCACAGATTAAACTAATTTTCACAGATTTAATTAGTCGTAATTAGTGTAATTAGTGGCAGAAAAAGGGTTCAATAAATTTTTATTGCGTAATTGTAGCAATTGTAGTAATATTGCGCTCCTTTTTCGGAAAAATCATTCCTTCTTAGCTCAGCTGGTTAGAGCACATGACTGTTAATCATGGGGTCGCTGGTTCAAGTCCAGCAGAGGGAGCAAAATAGAAAAAGGAAAAAAGGGGTTGCAGATTGCAACCCCTTTTTCATTTGCACAAATTTTGTACAAAAAACATACATTTGCCTACACGCAAAAAACGTAAGTAAACAATGGCCGAAATAGTACGCATGCCCAAACTCAGTGATACCATGACCGAAGGTGTGGTAGCCATGTGGCACAAAAAAGTAGGTGACAAAGTTGCCTCAGGCGAAATTCTTGCCGACATAGAAACCGATAAAGCCACCATGGAATTTGAATCATTTCAGGATGGCATATTACTTTACATTGGTGTTGAACAAGGCAAAACTGCGCCCGTTGATTCCATACTTGCCATTTTAGGAAAAGAAGGCGAGGATGTAAATGCACTGATTGCAGAAGACAAGAAAAAGTCCATAGTCAACAGTCAACAGTCAATAGTAAAACAACCCGCTGAAGAAGCAAAAAAAGAAACAGTAACAAAAAAGGAACAAACTCCACAACCGATTAGCGATCACCGATTACCGATTACCGATTCAACAGATGGACGTTTTAAAGCTTCCCCTCTTGCAAAAAAACTTGCCCGCGAAAAAGGTATAGACCTCAATCGCATTGAAGGCAGCGGTGATGCCGGCAGAATAGTAAAACGTGATGTGCATACCGTAAATTTATTGTCGCACCAACAAGATTTTGTGGAACACAAACCTGTTGAAGATGAAAAAGGAAATTTTACGGAAATACCTGTTTCGCAAATGCGCAAAACAATTGCAAAGCGTTTGGCTGAAAGCAAATTTACCGCTCCGCACTTTTACCTTACCATTG
>CAMDBK010000078.1 GCA_945889235.1 Chitinophaga pinensis | reverse complement strand
AGGAAATTCCTGATGGCATTTACAACCTTGTAAATGGGTAAAAGGAAATTCCAGTTGCCACTTAGAACCCTGTAAATGGGTAAAGGGAAATACCTGATGGCACTTACAGCCCTGTAAATGGGTAAAAGGAAATTCCAGTTGCCACTTAGAACCCTGTAAATGGGTAAAGGGAAATACCTGATGGCACTTACAACCTTGTAAATGAGTAAAAGGAAATTCCCGTTGGGTGCTTACAACCCTGTAAACGGATAAAAGGAAATTCCCGTTGGGCATTTACAACCCTGTAAGTGGGTAAAAGGAAATTCCTGATGGTATTTACAGCCCTGTAAATTTACTTCCCCTTCCCCCTCACAACCGTCAGCACCGTATAAATCAAAATTTTAAAGTCCACCGCCAGCGTCATGTTCTCGATATAAATCAAATCGTATTTCATGCGTTCCAGCATTTGTTCTAAGTTTTCGGCATAACCGAATTTCACCATTCCCCATGAGGTAATTCCCGGGCGCACTTTGTGCAGATGTTTGTAGTGGGGTGCAACGGCTATTATCTGGTCAATAAAATATTTGCGCTCGGGGCGCGGACCAACAAGGCTCATATCGCCTTTCAATACATTGTAGAACTGAGGAATTTCATCTAAGCGCGTTTTGCGCATAAATTTTCCGAAAGGTGTAATGCGCGGGTCGTGGTCGCTGCTCAGTTGTGGTTTTCCGTTCTCGGCATTCTGCACCATGCTGCGGAATTTATACATGGTAAAAGGTTTGCCGTGTATGCCAATGCGCTCATGACTGTAAAATACCGGACCGGGTGATGAAAGTTTAACAAGCAGCGCTGTAATCATATAAACAGGTGAAAGAAAAACAAGTACCAAAAACGAAACAATCATATCACCAATGCGCTTCAAACTCTTTTGCCACGCAGGCATTATATCCTGCGTAATATGAATAAGCGGAGTGCCGTAAATGGTATTCATTTTCACTGAACCCGAAAGAATATCATACATATCGGGAATAATTTTCAGGATAACATTTACATCCTCAAACTCATTAATGATTGGTTGTATTTTATTATGCTCCGATGATTCAAGGGCTATGATTACTTCTTCAAGCTCATACTTTTCAAGAATACTTTTGATATCAGAAACACCACCCAAATGGGGAAGTTTACCATCCAGCAAATGTCCCGTCTTTTTTCCGTTGGCATGAATAAATCCAACGAATTTATTTCCGGTTGAAGTTCGTTGATTTTCCAGTTCGTTAAAAAGTTTAAGCGCATTTTCGTTACTGCCTATAATTAATGTTGGGAAACCGATAATGCGGTTGTGAACGCGGTGTGCCGTACGGGTTGTAAGAATAACACGAAAAGTATAGGTTAAGAAAAAATGTAAAAAAAGCAGCACCGCAAAACTCTGGTAATAGCTTTTGTACGTATTTATTTCATCATCAAGAATCAGGGCGAAGAAAATAATAATAACGCCAATAAGCGTAGTGAGTAGTGTTTGTCCTAATTCTTTTAAACGCGATTTGCGGTAAATATTACTGTACGTTCCCTGAATGATGTAAAGCGAAAGCCAGAAAAGCGGAACAACCACAAGTCCGATATAAAACCGGGCGCTGAATTCCACAGGAATTTCTTCCCCGTATTTATTGGACTCAATAAATGTTTTTCGGAACACAAAAAACAAGCTCCACGCTCCCGCTGCCGACACAAGGTCGAAGAAGAGGTATTTGAGGGTTTGGAGTTGTTTATTCATAGCTTAATTGAATAATGAACAAGGATTAACGAATGCTGATTTTTGAAGTCCTTCACTTCTGCATTCTAAAATCGTTAATCCTTGTTCGATATTCATTCTTCAATAAACCAGTTTAATATTATCCACATATACCATCGGCTGCGGGTTTCCTTCATCGGGTATTACTCCAAAATAAACATTGTAGTTTATTGCATTTGCAAAATAACTTACCTCATTGGTAAGGTTCACATAAATCTTGTTCCAGTTTTCGCTTTTATTAATTACAATGGTTTGCGGAACCTGATTGCTTACTCCGCCCGCTTCGTTTTCAAAAATGCCGATCCTGAAGGTGTTATTGCATTTATAATTCAGTTCCAGAAAAACACCTTGTCCGCCTTTTGGAAGAACATATTCATTAATTGTTTTGCATTCAAACAAAACATGAGGAGGATTTCGTAATGCAAAAAAACCGGTGCTGTTACCTTCAAAAACATGGGATGTGCCGGTAATGCGGTTCAATGAAGTATCACTCATGGAAGTAATTTCAAGCGTGTAGCCGGGGCTTTCAAAATCTTCGAGCCAGGAAAAGGTTGTAGAAGTTGAATACGTAACATGCGGATGCAGCACAAGTACGCTGTCGGGAAAAAGTTCTGTTGTAATTTCATACGGCACAAAAAACGGATACGGAATTCGTGTTGCGGCAATTCCGTTCATTTTCAATCCGGCTTTTACTACTATTTTGTGGCTTCCGCTCTGCAGTACGGGAACGGTAGCCGGCAATTCGTATGCACCTATTAACTGATCGTCAATATATACCCACGCATCTGTAATTTTGTGTGAAGTAGTTCCTTCTGTAGCGTAATTAGTTGACAACGTAATGGTATCAATCTGAATGTAGGATGGAATTCCTTCATCGGGGTTGATTACTTCGCAGGAAGGCAGCAAAGCAGCCAACGCGAAAAAAAGAAAAGAAAAGATTAAAAACTTAAAATAATTCACGTTACAACTGTTTAGACAAATTTCGTCACCCTGAACTTGTTTCAGGGTCTTTATTTAAGATGCTGACCTCGCCTCAGGCGAGACAGCATGACGATTAATTTCAGAGTAGAATTATTTCAATAGCGTGGTGCTGATGTGAAACTTATCAATGATTTTATACGCAACTTCCAGCGCTTTGTAGCCGTCATCAATAGTAACAATGGGTGTTGTATTGTTGTTAATGGCTTCAGCAAATGTTTCCAATTCCATTTTTATTGCGTTGGTGTCGGGTACTTCTGGCGCCTCAAATGTAATTGCTTTTTTTCCTTTTCCAAATCCCAAATCAATAAACATGGTATCGGGATTTGGTTCGCCATCAATACTTGAAAGGCGTATGATGTCTGTTTTCTTTTTCAGAAAATCAATGGCAATGTACGCATCGCGCTGAAAGATGCGGGTCTTGCGCATCTGCTTCATGGAAATGCGGCTGGCGGTAAGGTTGGCCACACAGCCGTTGTCAAACTCTATCCGTGCATTGGCAATATCAGGTGAATCGCTTACTACCGCTACACCACTTGCACTGATGCGCCTGATATTTGCCTTCACAATGTTCAGTACAATATCAATATCGTGAATCATTAAATCCAGTACAACGGGAACATCAGTACCGCGCGGATTAAACTGCGCCAGACGATGCGTTTCAATAAACATGGGCTGACCGCAATATGGTTTTGCTGCCAGAAATGCAGGATTAAAACGTTCCACATGTCCTATCTGAACAACAGTTCCTGCTTCACGGGCAAGGTTAGAAAGTCTACGCGCTTCGCTCAGTGTATTGGTTACAGGTTTTTCAATAAAAACATGTTTTGATTTTCGCAGCGCAAGTGCAGCACAATCGTAATGCGAAAGTGTGGGAGTAACCACATCCACCACATCGCAATGCTCCACCAAATCCTTCACCGACTTAAACGTATTGATTGAAAATTCTTCCTGCGCTTTTACACTGCGCTCCATATCGGGGTCATAAAAACCCATTACGGTATAAGCCGGAATTTCTTTCAGCAAACGAAGATGAATCATCCCCAAGTGACCTGCGCCCAAAACACCTATTTTCAGTTTCTTCTCCATGTAATTCGCGCAAAAATAACCCTTATTAAGCTGGGTTATTATTTATTTTGCTGCGTTTTTCAGAATTAAGTTGTTGAAAACAATCAGCCACAGTTTGATAAGCCCGCTGCCGCTTTCCATATTATTGCGCAATGATTGATTCGTTTCGCCATAAAGGAATGCGCAAGCAACTGAGAAGAGTATTGCTTCTTAAAGGAATTAAAAGTTCTTTAGTACTTGATGCGCTGGAAGAAATTCCGCGCCACTTCTTTTTAGACAAGGCTTTTGAAGAGCACGCGTATGATGATAAAGCCTTCAGAATTGGTGCAGGACAAACGATTTCGCAACCATTCACCGTTGCATTTCAAACGGAATTATTACAGATTAAAAGAAATGACAAAGTTCTGGAAATAGGCACCGGTTCAGGCTATCAGAGCTGTGTGCTGGCAGAATGCGGTGCGCGTGTGTACTCTGTTGAACGCCAAAGATTGCTTCACGATACAGCAACACGTTTGATTAAAGATTTGAATTATAACATTAAAACATTTTATGGCGATGGTTATCTGGGTCTGCCTTCTTACGCGCCTTTTGATAAAGTAATTGTTACTGCGGGCGCACCATTTATTCCGCCTGCCTTAATTGATCAATTGAAAATAGGCGGTATTCTGGTTATTCCCGATGGTGAAGGCGATGAAAAAATAATGAAAACCATCCTTAAAATTTCTGACACAGAAACAGAAATAAAAGAACACGGCAAGTTTCGTTTTGTTCCGCTGCTGGAAGATAAGGCGGGAAAATAGTGATTGTGTTCAAGTATTTAAGTGTTCGTGTGCTAATGTTGTGTGTTTGTTTTCTTTAGCTTTGCTATCATCAAAACACAAAACCATGAATAAATCATTATTTCTTATTTTCACTCTTGGAGTTTCTGCAATTGTAAACTCCGCACAGGCACAGTCAACAATAACAGCGGCAAACTTTACTCCGCACCCGGGCGAAAACTTTTTAGTGCATCTGTTTCCTTATCAGACAGCGGGCATTGGCGGTGCCGGGTTAATCTGGGACTTCTCAGGTGTTTCACCCACAGGCACAGCAAACATGAACCATGTTGATCCTGCAGCAACTCCAAGTTCTGCAAGTTTTCCTGATGCAACAGTTTCTATTTCGCAGGGTAGTGCGTACAGTTATTTTGAAGGTACTTCATCCGGCTATTTTTATGACGGAGTAGTTGCAAGCGGTAATCTTATCCCCTATTCAGATGCTGAAAAAATGATGACCTTTCCTTTTACTTATTTAGATACGTATTCCGATAATTTCGGGGCTGTTTTTACATCCGGAGTTACTATTACGCGTGCCGGAACGGTGAATGTAACTGCTGATGCATACGGAACTCTTATATTGCCTTACGGAACACTTAACAATGTAATAAGGGTAAAAGTTATTGAAAGCTATACCGACAGTTATACTGTTACAGTACCTGTAGTTCTTACGTATGCTTCAACAATTTATTACTGGTATAAAGCCGATACACATTACCCTGTTCTGAGTATTTCATCATTGGACCAGGATGGCACACTTTATCAGGGCGCTACTTATCTTGATCAGGCGCACATCAGTGCTGTGGAAGAAAATATTACGAATGCAATTCATCTGAATGTATTCCCAAATCCTACCAACGGTTTAAGTGTTATATCGTTTGAATTAACTCAACCTGAAAAGGTACAGCTTGCCGTTTATGACAACCTTGGGCAATTAGTTGAAATGATAGAGCAAAATCAATTGGGCGCGGGTAATCAACGCTATGAGTTGAATACAGCGAACTATGCTTCGGGTTTGTACACACTGAAAGTTTTGGTGGGTGATAAGGCGGGGATGAAGAAGATTAGTGTGTTATAAAACAAACCTCACCCCCACCCCTCTTCCTTAGAGGAGAGGGGAACGCGAAAACTATGTTCGAAAAAATACTTGAGAATTTAAAGATTACCTCTTTAAATGAAATGCAGCTTGCAGCATTGGAAGCGGCAAAAACAGCAACAGATATTCTGTTGCTTTCGCCTACTGGCTCAGGAAAAACAGTAGGTTTTCTGTTGCCTGTATTAAGCAGCCTGACTACTGAAAATAAAGGAGTGCAGGCACTTATTATTGTTCCTTCGCGTGAGCTGGGTTTGCAGATTGAACAGGTGTTTAAGCAAATGAACACAGGTTTTAAAGTGAACTGCTGTTATGGCGGACACTCCACACGAACTGAGAAGAATAACCTCTCGCATCCGCCTGCTTTGCTGGTGGGCACTCCCGGACGCATTGCTTATCACATTCAGCATAACAATGTGGACACGTCAGGCATACAGACGCTGATATTAGATGAATTTGACAAAGCATTAGACCTTGGTTTTAAAGAGGAGATGTCGGCCATTATAGGTAATTTAAAAAATCTGAGAAGGCGCATACTTACCTCGGCAACAGCCATGAAAGAAATTCCTGCTTTTACGGGAGTACGCAACCCTGTTGAACTTAATTTTCTGAACACCGGAACGCCCACCACTGTTAATTTAAAACTGAAATACCTGAAGGCAGAGGATACCGACAAGCTGCAGATTTTATTCTCATTGATTTGTAAACTTCAGAATAAATCAACGCTCGTGTTTTGCAATCACCGTGATGCGGTGGAGCGCATCAGTATTTTGCTGGACGGCAAAGGACTGGCGCACGGTGTTTTTCATGGCGGACTGGAACAGGAAGACAGAGAGCGCGCACTCATAAAATTCAGAAACGGAAGTCACCGTTTGCTTATAACTACCGACCTTGCTTCGCGGGGATTAGATATACCGGAGATTGAAGCAGTGATACATTATCAGTTGCCAACTACACACGATGTATTTACCCACCGCAACGGAAGAACAGCGCGTATGAATGCCGAAGGAACAGCTTATTTATTGTTGTCGGCAAATGATCATATTCCTCCTTTTATTGAAGAAACTCCTGAGTTAGAAACCTTGCCCGGCAAAAATGTGATGCCACCCAAAGCCCGTTGGCGCACCTTATTCATTGCTGCCGGCAAGAAAGAAAAGATAAATAAAATGGATATAGTAGGCATGTTGTTACAAAAAGGAAAACTGGCAAAAGATGAGCTGGGATTGATTGAGGTGCTGGACCATTCATCGTATGCCGCAGTAAGCAATCACAAGATTGAACAGGTTGTTGCGCTGATACGAGATGAAAAGATTAAGAATAAAAAAGTGAAGATTGCGATTAGTGAGTGAGGCAAATAGCCAAGTAGCCAATTAGCCAAATAGCCAAGTAGGCAAGTAGCCAAGTAGCCAAGTAGCCAAGTAGGCAAGTAGGCAAATAGCCAAATAGGCAATTAGCCAAGTAGCCAAGTAGCCAAGTAGCCAATTAGCCAAGTAGGCAAATAGCTAACCGGCTACTTGGCTTAGTGATTTAAAATGAAACAACACGCTCCTCAAAAAACAGAACTGCATCCGCGTAACCGCCATCGCGGGAGGTATAATTTTGAGGTACTCGTGCGCAGTTGTCCTGTATTAAAACAGTTTGTTATAACCAATGCTTATAACGACACTTCTATTGATTTCTTCAATGCCGCTGCGGTAAAGATGCTGAACAAAGCATTGCTGAAACATTATTACAACATCAGCAACTGGGATATTCCTGAAAACTATTTATGTCCTCCCATACCGGGCAGGGCAGATTACATCCATCATGTGGCTGATTTACTTGCCGGCAGCAACAACGGAAAAATACCAACGGGCAACACTGTGAAATGCCTTGACATTGGTACAGGTGCAAATTGTATTTACCCCATTATAGGAATTCACGAATACGGATGGAGCTTTAGCGGAACTGATATTGACCCCGTTGCCATTGATGCTGCAAGGGTTATTGTAAAACTAAATCCTTCACTGAAAGGAAAGGTTGAACTGCGTTTGCAATTAAATGCAGACGATATTTTTCGCGGCATAATTCATCAGGGCGAACACTATGATGTAACGATTTGCAATCCGCCTTTTCATGCTTCAGCGGCAGCAGGCAGCGGCAGTGTCTGTATACTGCCAACTGCCTGCTTTCTTCTACCCTACCACAACATAAAACTCACCACCTGGCTTAGTGAACTTACCCCTGCGGTATTGCCCGCCCAGTAGTAAATATAATAGGTGATGCCGGGGGTAAGCCCGATGAAAATTTTTCTGCGGCTTTTGTTAAAGTCTATTATTCCTATGGCCGAAGGTGAGGGACCCGGTATGGGCGTGGTTGAAGGTGTAACCCCGCTGTCGTTAAGTACAATTTGTCCGTTTACCATAATAATGCTGGCCGGAATAGGCGATTGCGTGAGCACCGCACCATAGAATTCAGCACCCTCTACCACAGGGCAATCCGAAACCAGTTCGCCTGCGCCTAAGCGGTTAAGCGTTACACCTGTGGGCTCCACGGGCGGGTTTTGCTGGCTGGCGCTGCCCTTGGTAGGCACAAAGCCTGCCTGCGCAATAATGTTGGCATCGCCATTGGCAACGGTGTTTACATAGTTGCTCATGGTATCGAGCCCCGTCATCAGATAGCCTTTGGCAATTTCCATTTCGGCTTTGGTTTCGGTGTGCGCCTTATAGGCTGCATACTTATTGCTGTAGTCAGTTACCAGCCCTTCAAAAATGAGCTGCGTAAGTGGCGGCAGTGTAAACGGGGGATTGTTGTTATAAATGCCATCGCGCACACCCAGTGCAAAAGGTGCAAGGGCGGTGAGTTTTATAGAGTGATAGCTTACTCTGCAACGAATTAGTGTCATGTTTTTTATTTTTTATCCCGATAGTTATCGGGGGTTAATAATTATAATTGATTGATTGAAATTTTTAATTGACCGAAAAAACTTTTCAATTGGTTAACTGAACTTTTTCTTTGACCGAAAAAACTTTTTAGTTGGTTAACTGAACTCTTTCTTTGACCGAAAAAACTTTTCAATTGGTTAACTGAAACTTTTCTTTGACCGAAAAAATTTTTCAGTTGATTAATTGAACTCTTTCTTTGACCGAAAAAAATTTTCAGTTGATTAACTGAACTTTTTATTTGACCGAAAAAACTTTTAAATTGGTTAACTGAAACTTTTCTTTGACCGAAAAAACTTTTCAGTTGGTTAATTAAAACCTTTGGTTGATTGATTTGTGTTTACCAGTATGTCAAAGAACGATGCCATTGAAAATGAATGACAGCGCAAACATATAGTGACTGAAAACAATGCTGAGCCGCAATGAACCGGAGTTAACCGCTTTGAGCCTACAAAAACTACTATGAGCTTACAAGAGCCGGTATGAGCCTGTTTTAAGGTTCTCCCAAATGATTAAAAAGTATAACAAGCATGGCGCGTGTCCAGTAGCGGGCACCCAACACCGAGCCGGGAAGAATTTTTTTACGCAGTGCGCGTAGCTGTTTCATGATGGGTTGTATATACCTTTTAAAGGTGGGTAGCGAAATGCCATAGCGCTTAGCCAATGTTACATTGGTTTCGTTGTGGTATTTTGAAAGGTCATAAGTTTCTTCCATTGTGTGTTACTAACAGCAATGCATTACCAAGCCGGTGAGCTGAATAAAAACAATACAGGTTAGGTAAAAAACTTAATCAACAGAAGCCGGGTTTAAAAAATAGTGTAGATGTTACTCTATGCCGGAAAGGGTTTGTTAGTAGGAACAAAATAAATGAAAATATTTTTATTGGCAAAATGGGGGGAGGGATTTTAGGTTTTTTTAACAACTATCTTTAAAATAAATTTTGTTCCCCGCTGGTCGGGATTTGTAATCCCACTAAAATAAATTCCGTTTCAAACAAACAGATTTCTCGCTGAAACGTTCGCAATGACAGCATCAATAATAATTAAGAGAGGGAAAAGAGGCGCGCTTCGCGCGCCTCTTTTATTTAGTACTAAATAAAATAGAAATCCATTTATTTGTATTTTTGACTAACAAATGCAATTCAAAAAATGGAGTGGAATTCAAATCTTAAAATCTATGTACCATGAAAACTAAAACATTGTTACATTTACTTATTACAACTTCTGTTTCACTTGCGCTCCTTCCGGGTTGCCTCTTTCCTAAAGAACAACCCACCTATCCCGAATTAACCACCAACATTGTAAACAACATAACCGCAACCACAGCAACCTCTGGCGGATTTATTACCAGTGACGGCAATGCCGACATCATAGAAAAAGGCGTTTGCTGGAGTTCCTTTTTTACTCCTTACACCACTGACAACAAAACCAGCGATGGCTCAGGCAGTGGAAGTTTTACAAGCACGCTTACAGGCTTAACACCCAACACGTATTACTATGTGCGTGCCTATGCCACCAACAGTGAAGGTACCAGCTATGGCGAAACACAAACCTTTACCACTACTACAGGAGGTGGCGGTGGTAATACCGTAACCGATGTTGACGGCAATACTTATAACACCGTAACCATAGGTGGGCAAATATGGATGGATGAAAATCTGAAAGTAACGCACTACCGCAATGGCGATGCCATACCGTATGTATCAGATGCCGTTGCCTGGAGCACCGCCAGCGGAGCCTATTGCAA
>CAMDBK010000077.1:0-10438 GCA_945889235.1 Chitinophaga pinensis | reverse complement strand
CTGTAACCTTAACGTTTTTCTTTACTTTATCAGCAAAGGTTTTTGCAGGCTTAAATGCAGGTATGTAATGCTCAGGAATAATAACTGTTGTGTTCTTTGAAATAATTCTGCCTGTTTTTTGCGCTCTTCTTTTTACGATAAAACTTCCGAAACCTCTCAGATAAACGTTTGTTCCGCCTGTCATAGATGTTCTTACTGATTTCATAAATGCTTCAACAACTGTTTGTACAGTAGTTTTTTCAATTCCTGTTTTACCTGCAATCTCGTTTACAATCTCTGCTTTAGTCATACGTTTGTTGTTGTGTTTTAATTAATTATGTTGTGTATTGTGTTTTTTTAAGGGCTGCAAAGGTATTTTTTATTTTGGAATAATGAAATTAAACAAATAAAAGCCCCCAATGCTACTTAGCTTTTAAATACTTTCGCAGTCCTAAATTATGCCCATAAGAAAACAATATAATAATGATTTTTCTAAAATTATTATTAAATGGTACAACGCCAACAAACGCGACCTTCCCTGGCGGAATACAAAAGACCCTTATCTTATCTGGCTATCTGAAATTATACTTCAGCAAACGCGCGTTGACCAAGGATTACCGTATTATTTAGCTTTTGCTAAAAAATTTCCTCGTGTAAAAAAGCTGGCAACTGCAAGCGAAGATAAAGTGCTGAAACTCTGGCAGGGCTTGGGTTATTATTCAAGAGCCAGAAATCTTCATACAACTGCAAAACAGATTACTCAGCACCACAACGAAAAATTCCCTGCTGATTATAATGAATTGCTGAAACTGAAAGGTATTGGCTCTTACACTGCTGCAGCCATTGCTTCGCTGGCTTTTGAACTTCCGCACGCAGTTGTAGATGGAAATGTTTACCGGCTTCTCTCACGCTACTTCGGAATTAAAGAAGCGACTGACAGTACCGAAGGGAAAAAGAAATTTTCAAAACTTGCAAATCAGTTAATTGACAAGAAAAATCCCGGAACATTTAACCAAGCTGTGATGGAATTCGGGGCTATACAATGCAAGCCCGTAAACCCTGATTGTAATGTATGTCCGTTGCAAAATCCATGTTATGCTTTTTCTGAAAAACAGGTGAGCAAACTTCCGGTTAAGTCTAAGAAAATCGCAGTAAAGTCAAGGTATTTCAACTATTTGGTTATTCATTACAAGAACTCAATCTATCTTAATAAACGTACTGCAAACGATATCTGGAAAGGCTTATATGGCTTCCCGCTTATTGAAACAAAAAACAAAATTGATGAAACTGAAATTTTAAGTTCTGCAGAACTTAAAACTATTTTGGAGAAAAATAAATTCCATGTTCGTGCAGTTTCAAAATATTACAAGCATATTTTATCTCATCAGCAACTCAATGCACGTTTCATTGAGATTGAAATTACTAAGCCTCTGCTAAATAAAAGCCTTGTAAAAGCAAAGTTAAATCAACTTGAAAAATATGCTTTACCGCGCTTAGTTGAACGCTATATCAGCGAACGTTAATTGCAAATTATTGAAATTTAACCTATGTTTGTTCTCGGTTCAAAAAAATAAAACATGGCTAGTGTTAACAAAGTTATTCTAATCGGAAATCTGGGAAAAGACCCTGAAGTCCGCCATCTGGAAGGCGGAGTAACCAAAGTAAATTTTCCGCTTGCAACATCTGAAACTTATAAAGATAAAAGCGGAAATAAAATTGAACATACCGAATGGCACAATATAATTTTATGGCGCGGTCTTGCTGAAGTTGCCGAAAAATATCTTAAAAAAGGCAACCCTGTTTTTATTGAAGGGAAAATAAAAACAAGAACATGGGAAGATAAAGACGGCAACAAAAGATACAGCACCGAAATAATTGCCGACAATATGACTTTACTCGGTGGAAAACCATCGGGTGATGGGCATCAACACAGTTCATCCGCTGCAACATCATCAGACGCAGCACAGGAAACTGCAACTAATAGAGCCTCTGCAGGCAACACCTCAGACGACCTTCCTTTTTAATTTAACAACTGTAAATTGGACGACCCCGGAGCTGCTCAACATCTTATTATTTTCCTGTTTTCAGTTCCGCCTGAATCTGTTTTCAGTTTAGTGGTAAGCATAACCGGTATTGTAATTTTATTGGCATGTTCTGCAATGATGTCAGGAGCTGAAGTGGCTTTTTTTTCACTAAGAAAAGAACAACGTGAACGACTTGCTGCCTCAGATATAAAACGTGAAAATATGGTTGCAGAATTATTGCACTTCCCTAAAAGATTGCTTGCCACAATGCTGATTGCAATGAATTTTGTGAACATCGGAGTAGTTATACTTTCCACCTATATTACTTCAATTATTTCAGTTCCGGGTGAAGAACTTACCATTGCAGGTTGGGTTGTTCAGGTACTTTTGGTTACCTTTATTATATTGCTTTTTGGCGAAGTTATGCCTAAGATTTATGCCAATCATTTCTCGGAAAAATTTGCTTTGCGGGTAGCTTATCCTATGTTTTTTCTGCGTAATATTTTCTGGTGGACAGGTTTTTCGCGGGCACTTGTTTTTCTTTCAGATATTGTAGATAAAAAACTTGCAAAAAAAGGGCATGATATTTCTGTTGACGACCTCTCACATGCTCTTGATATTGCATCAACTGAAGACAGTATTAAAACAGAAGATCATAAAATACTCAAAGGAATTGTTACGTTCGGAAACACAGAAGTAAAACAAATCATGAAACCCCGAACGGATGTAAAAGCATTTGAATTTGAAACCTCTTTTACCGAACTATTGCCACAGCTAGTGGAAACAGGCTACTCACGCTTACCGGTTTTTAAAGAATCACTTGACAACGTAGCCGGTATTATTTATTCAAAAGATTTACTTGCTCATCTTGACAAGAAAAATGAATTTAAATGGCAGGAACTTTTGCGAACTCCCTTTTTCGTTCCTGAAAATAAAAAGATTGATGACCTGCTGGCTGAGTTTCAGAAAACCAAAGTTCACCTCGCTGTTGTTGTAGATGAATATGGCGGAACATCCGGAATAGTAACACTAGAAGATGTAATGGAAGAAATTGTGGGTGATATTACCGATGAATTTGATGACGATGAACTTGTTTATTCAAAATTAGATGAACATAATTTTGTTTTTGAGGGAAAAATTTCACTCACCAATTTTTACAGAATAACAGGTATTGATGGGAAAGAATTTGAGGAGAAAAAGGGCGAAGCAGATAGCCTTGCAGGATTTATTCTGGAAAAAGAAGGAGAAATTCCTGCTAAAAACAGTACTATAAATTTCACTAATATTAAGTTTACAATTGAATCGGTTGACAGTAAAAAAATCAAACGGGTAAAAGTTACTATTCTACCTGAAAAAGTTCAGTAAATAAATTTCTTAAATGCGTTTTTATCGTTTATTATTTTGTTTAGCATTAGTTGGATTGACTTCGTGCGGAGAAGATGATTATACTCCAAAACCAAGAGGCTTTTTCAGAATTGAATTACCTGAAAAAAAATACCAGAGTTATCAGTCAGACTGCCCGTTTACGTTTGAATATCCTGTTTATTCAAGCATTGAAATTGACACAAAAGCAAATGCTGAACCTTGCTGGGTGAACCTGAACTTCACAAAATTTAAAGGCACTTTGCATATCAGTTATAAACCTGTGAACGGAAATGTTGCACAATACCTTGAAGATGCGCGGGAACTGACTAACAAACACATTGTAAAAGCAGATGCCATCAATGAAATCCTGATAAGTTACCCCGCAAAAAATGTTTACGGATTAATTTATGATATTGAAGGAAGTGATGCCGCTTCTCCGCTTCAGTTTTTTGTTACCGACAGCAGCAAACACTTTTTAAGAGGTGCTTTGTATTTCACTGTACGCCCCAACAACGACTCCTTGCAGCCTGTGATTAAATTTATCAAAGAAGATATAGACAGGTTTATCAGCAGCTTTGAGTGGAAATAAAAAAAGGCGTCCCGCCCCGATGTATCGGGGCGGGACGCCTTTTTTTATTATTACGTTAAAGATTAATTATCCTTTATGTCCGCCTTCGTCAGAAACAGTTAGTTTCTTACGGCCTCTTGCTCTGCGCGCTGCTAAAACTCTGCGTCCATTGGCCGAATCCATTCTTTCTCTGAAACCGTGTTTATTCTTTCTTTTCTTAACTGAGGGTTGGTATGTGCGTTTCATTTCTGCGTATTTTTTTGTTAAACGGGCTGCAAAGATAGACCGATTTTCATTCCATCCAAATTTAAAACTAAATTTGCACCCTCAAAATATGGCACGAGGATTTAATAACGAGACCGAAGACCTTCCAAAAGCGAAGATTAACAAGGATTCCCTGAAAACCGGGATGCGGATTTTATCATTTATGGGTCCTCATAAATGGAAATTTACAATCGGACTTATTTTTCTTGCCCTTACAAGCGCTACAGCTCTTGCATTTCCTTGGTTATTGGGTAGACTAGTTAAGGCTCCAGACTTAACTATGATTAATCAGATTGGGATTGTTCTGTTACTTATACTAATTGCTCAATCATTCTTTTCTTTCTTCAGAATATATCTTTTTGTGAATGTGACCGAGAATACCTTAGCAGGATTGCGGCAGGCTATTTACTCTAAACTAATCACAATGCCAATGACTTATTTTGGGCAGAAGCGTGTAGGAGAGCTTAACAGCCGCTTGAATAACGATGTAGTCCAAATACAAGATACTCTTACCACCTCTATTGCAGAGTTTCTGAGGCAAATAATAATAATAATAGGAGGCACTTGTGCCCTTATTATTATTTCTCCTGATCTTACTAAATATATGGCAATCATTATTCCCTTTGTGGCATTAGCATTGGTTTATTTTGGAAGATTTATCCGCAAGGCTTCGCGCGAAGTGCAGGACACAGTTGCTGAATCAAGCACTATTATTGAAGAAACCCTACAAGGAATTACCAATGTAAAAGCGTTTGCCAACGAGTTATTTGAAATTAAACGCTATGGTAAAAGCACACGTGATATTGCCGGAAAAGCCATTAAAGTAGGTCTATATCGCGGACTTTTTGCTTCGTTCATTATCTTTTGCTTATTCGGTTCGCTGGTGGCAATGGTATGGTATGGTATGGTGCTTGTAAATGACAAGAAATTTGATTTGGGGCTAATGGTTTCATTTGTTTTCTATACCATTTTTGTGGGTGCATCCATTGGTGGGTTTGCTGAGCTTTATGCACAAATTCAGAAAGCTATTGGAGCCACCGAACGCCTGGTGGAAATATTAGATGAAAAAACAGAAACGGTTGACTTGTCGGGAACAACTGCAATCACAAAAAAAGTAGAAGGAAAAGTAAGTTTTGAAAATGTGGCTTTTACTTATCCTTCGCGCAAAGAGATGCAAGTGTTGAAAGATGTTTCATTCAAAGCTGCCAGAGGCGAAACCATTGCTATTGTTGGTCCAAGCGGTTCAGGGAAATCAACTATTGTTTCTTTGCTGCTTAAATTTTATGAGCCCGACAGCGGAAGAATTCTGATTGACGAAAAAGATTCAAAAGAATACGGTTTAACTGATTTGCGTAATCAAATGGCAATGGTTCCACAGGATGTATTGCTGTTTGGTGGTTCTATTAAAGAAAACATTGCCTACGGAAAACCGGGGGCATCAATGGAAGAAATTATTGAGGCAGCTAAACAAGCTAATGCACATAACTTCATTGACAGTTTCCCTGAAAAATATGATACACTTGTTGGTGAACGTGGTATAAAGCTTTCAGGCGGTCAGCGCCAGCGGGTGGCTATTGCACGTGCAGTTCTAAAAAATCCGGCTATTCTTATTCTGGACGAAGCAACCAGTTCACTTGATTCTGAATCAGAACGCTTGGTACAGGAAGCATTGGATAAACTGATGGTTGGCAGAACTTCATTTGTTATTGCTCACCGCCTTGCTACCATTCGTAAAGCAGATAAAATTGTGGTGATTGACAAAGGCGTTGTAACTGAAAGCGGAACGCATGAACAACTGATTGCGGCTGAAAACGGGCTTTACCGAAGCCTGAGCAAATTGCAGTTTGAATCTGCAAGCCTTCTTTAAGCACGCAGACAAACCACTTTCTTGGTTTCAAAAAATTCTTCCTTGAAATATTTTTTTAGTTCAAAGGTTTTTACTTTTCCACCGAAAGGTTTTAATTCTTCAGTTAAATCTCCACCTTTCAGGTAAAGAATTCCGTTTGGTAAATCATTGAAACTTTGTTTGCGGAATTTATTCCTTACCCAGCTATAAAACACTGGAAGTTCAGTAACAGCACGACTTACCACAAAATCAAATTGTTCTTTTATTTCTTCGGCACGAATTTGTTCTGCACGTACATTTTTCAAACCTATTGCTTCTGTAACTGTTTTCACTACTTTTATTTTTTTGCCGATTGAATCAGCAAGAAAGAAATCTGTTTCAGGAAATAATATAGCTAATGGAATTCCTGGAAATCCGCCACCAGTGCCTACATCCAATATTTTTGTTCCGGGTTTAAACTCAATGACTTTTGCAATTCCGAGTGAATGCAAAACATGATGCTCATAAAACTGCTCCATGTCTTTACGCGAGATGACATTGATTTTACTATTCCAGTCTTGGTAAAGAGGAAGTAACTGAGCGAATTGCTCATTTTGTTTTTCTGAAAGATCAGGGAAATATTCCTGGATAATTTGCATGGTCAGGAATTAGAAGTTGTCTCGCAAAGGCGCAAAGAACGCAAAGTATTAAATCTTCCCTTCTGAATTTTTCATGATATTGTAAAGGAACTCACGCGCCCGGAAAAGCTGTGCTTTCACTGTTCCAAGCGGAAGTTCAAGCTCAACAGAAATTTCTTCGTAAGAGTATTCTTTAAAATAACGCAACTCAACCAATGTGCGGTAACGTGGTTTCAGTTTTTCTACCACTTCACGCATCAGACGGGTTTTCTGTTTCTTGATATAGGTTTCTTCAGGGTCAAGAACATTTGCTTTTACCTCAATCATCATTTCACTGCCATCACTGCCTTCAAAGCCTTTGTCAAGAGAGTAAGTTTGCTTTTTCTTTTTGCGGATAAAGTCGATGCAATTATTAGATGCAATTTTAAACAGCCAGGTGCTGAATGCATAATTTGGCGTGTATTGATGCAATTTATTAAACGCTTTTCCGAATGCTTCAATGGTTAAATCATCTGCATCATCCTTGTTATTTACCATTTTCAGCAGCATGAAATAAATAGAATCGCGGTAGCGTTCCATCAGTTCGGCATAGGCATTTTGGTTGCCGTGGTCGCGTGCCTGCAAAACAAGTTTGTAGTCATGAACGGCCTTTTCCGAAAGGTTTGTACCCGCTTCAGCATTTGCTGTTTCGGGGGCTTTGTTTTCTGCTTTTGGTTCTTGACTTTCTGCCATTTTTACTTCCATGTTTGGGGTTTAACGAGCAAATTTGAAACTGATAATGTTAATGTAATGAACGGTAGCACCAAATCTATTACGGGCGAAATTAGTAATAAATCCCGTTGATTAAGTGTTTTCATTACTTTACCGAATACTACTAATTGAATAATTAAGCGCAAAACAAATAATGAAATAATTACCGGAAGATTGTATTGAATCACGAACAGAATAATAATCAACGGAAAAAATAATAGTTGACTCATCATAAATATTCCGAGCAGAAATTTGTGCTTCGGTTTATACAATGGTCCGGTTGTAAGGTGTCTTCTCTTCTGTAGAAACCATTCATTCCAACTGGTTTTTGGAATTGAAATGGTATGACTATCTGCAGCAGGTGAAATATTCACTTTTGCTTTGCCGGCAACCTGATTAATAAAAAGGTCATCATCTCCAGAACGAATGTGATTGTGCGAACCAAAGCCTTTATTGTCAAAAAATAAATGTTTGCGATATGCCAGATTTCTGCCAACGCCCATGTAGGTTTGACCTGAAAGTGAATAACTGAGGTATTGCAAAGCTGTGAGAAATGTATCAAAACGAATTAGTTGATTTAGCAGACTGTAGTTTTTTTTCTGGTAAACACCAACGCCTAACACTATATCAGTTTTTTCTGAAAAGTGACTTTGCATTTGCGAAATCCATTGGGATGATGCGGGTTTACAGTCGGCATCGGTAAGCAACAAAATATCATTTGCAGCTTTTTTTATTCCCAGTGTAAGTGCAAATTTTTTACTGCCTGAAACTATTACATCTTCGTTAATGTCAATAAATTTAAGCCTTGGATTTAGTTCTGCCATCTCTTTCAGCAAATCATAAGAACCATCGTAAGAGCGGTCGTTTACTACAATAACTTCAAAATCATGAAAGTCCTGTGCAAGAATCAACGGAAGATTTTCACGCAGATTGTCTTCTTCGTTTCGTGCACAGATAATTACTGAAACAGGCTCTTTTGTTGTACTTTTTGGTTTAGCTTTATAAAAAGCTAGGCGGGAATAAAAAAAGAGGTAATAAAAAAGTTGCACCAATAACACTCCTGCAAAAACAGAAAATATAATTAATCCCTTGCTATCAGCGGTGAAATCAGTAACGTTCATTATCGGACATTTATAACAAAACAAAACTAAGATTCATGCGTGGCGCAAATCTTTATCTTTGGCGGAATTTATACACAAGTGCATGAAATTCAGAATTAGTAGTGTTGACGGGCTTTCAAAGGCAAGGGCGGGTGAGTTATTGACAGCACATGGTGTAATAGAAACGCCCATTTTTATGCCGGTGGGAACTGCGGGAACCGTAAAAGCAGTACATCAGCATGAACTGGAAAATGAGATTGGCGCACAAATAATTCTTGGCAATACCTATCATCTTTTTCTTCGCCCCGGGCTTGAAATTATTGAGAAAGCAGGAGGTTTGCATAAATTCATGAATTGGAAAAAACCAATTCTTACCGACAGTGGCGGATATCAGGTTTACTCACTAAGCGGCAACCGAAAAATAAAAGAAGAAGGCGTAAAATTTTCTTCACACATTGATGGCTCAAAATTATTCTTTACTCCTGAAAACGTGATGGACACTCAGCGCACAATTGGTGCTGACATTATTATGGCATTTGATGAATGTACACCTTATCCCTGCGAATACAAATACGCGCAAAAGTCAATGGATATGACGCATCGCTGGCTGAAAAGGTGTATCACAAGAATGAATGAAACCGAAGGAAAATACGGATACGATCAAACACTTTTTCCAATTGTTCAGGGAAGTGTTTACAAAGATTTGCGTGAAAAATCAGCTCAATTTATTGCAGAACAAAACCTGGAAGGCAATGCCATTGGCGGTTTATCAGTTGGTGAACCTGCTGAGGAAATGTATGCAATGACAGAATTGGTTTGCAGTATTCTTCCACATGAAAAACCGCGTTACCTGATGGGTGTTGGAACTCCGGGAAATATTTTAGAAAGTATTGCGTTAGGTATAGATATGTTCGATTGTGTAATGCCAACAAGGAATGCACGCAACGGAATGTTATTTACATCACAAGGCTTTATCAACATTAAAAATAAAAAGTGGCAAAACGACCTTAGTCCGATTGACCCTGAAGGAATTACTTTTGCCGACCGTAATTTTTCAAAAGCATATTTGCGACACCTTTTTGTTGCAAAGGAAATTCTGGGATTACAATTGGCAAGTATTCATAACCTTGGATTTTACTTATGGCTGGTAAAAGAAGCGCGTAAACATATTATTGCCGGTGATTTTGCAGAATGGAAAAATAAAATGGTGAAACAAGTGGAAACAAGATTGTAATGAAGATTATTGACCGATACATCATAAAAAATTTCCTCGGAACTTTTTTCTTTACGCTGTCATTGATAATTGTGATTGCTGTAGTATTTGATATGTCTGAAAAGGTAGATGATTTCATTGAAAAAGAACTCAGTTTTAAAACTATTTTTTTTGATTACTACATTTATTTCATTCCTTATTTCGGTAATCTTTTTGCACCACTTTTTATTTTTATTGCTGTAATTTTTTTTACATCAAAAATGGCAGGCAATACTGAGATTATTGCCATTCTCAACAGCGGGGTCAGCTTTTACCGTTTTCTTGTTCCTTATTTTATTGCTGCAACTATTCTTGTGGTGATATCACTGGCGGTAAATAATTTTATAATGCCGCCCGCCAACAAACACCGTATTGAATTTGAACAAACATATATCTACAGACAATTATCGTTCAGCGGAAGAAATATTCACCGCCAAATTCACCCGGGTAATTTTGTTTACTTTGAAAGTTATAACAGCGAACGGAATATCGGTTACAAATTTTCATTAGAACAATTTACAAACGGAAAACTGGTTTACAAACTCAATGCCGATCATATTAACTGGGATTCAACAGGCAATAAATGGACAATACATAACTGGATGAGCAGAGAAATAAATGGTTTGACTGAAGTATTGAAAACAGGTGAAAAGAAAGACACCGTACTGAATAT
>CAMDBK010000076.1 GCA_945889235.1 Chitinophaga pinensis | reverse complement strand
GAAAAATCCACATATATCCCGTAGCTGTCTTTTCCAAAACCGGCATCAATGCGCATGTTTACTTTTTGTGTTTTAAGCAGGCGCATTCTAATTCCTGCACCACCTGTGAGTTTTAGTTTATCTAAAGCAAATTGATTTACGGTGGGACTAACTTCTCCAATGCTACCAAATGCAGTCATTGTAAATATCCCCCAAATAGGAATTCGTGCTTCTGCCTGAAATGCAACTAGATTTTTATCGCGGAAACGTCCTTGGAAAAAACCACGCATTAATTGCGGTCCACCCATTAAACTTAACATGTGGAAAGGAATATTCCCGTTTCCATGTTCAGCATAAAGTTGCAGTGCCAGAATATTTCCTTTGTAAACGCTGATGTATTTTCTGAAATCCAATGTGTAATTTCTGAAACTGTAATTACTCCCAAACGCTTTGTCATATAGCATCCACGATAGTTTCATGTAATTACCTTTTGCCGGGTAAAAAATATTGTCGCGGTTATCAAAACTTGCGTTGAGGCCGAAGCCTGAAATGTGCCCGCCATTTTCACCGGGAATATTTTTTCTTGCAAATTCACCATACGACAAATAGCTGATTATATCGCAGTATCGGTAGTTCTGCGTTATGCCTGCAAAAAAATTTTTGCAATTCTTCGTTCAAACGTGTTTTTAAAATCCACAAATACGGCATCGTATTTTTCGTAAGTTCTGTCGGTGTTATTTCCAATTCCATAAAAACGATTTGGGAAACGCTGAAAACTGACATAAGAAACAAAGTGATATTTATTTCCATTAGTATAAATATCACTCAGCAGATTTGCCAGAATTTGTTTGTTCAGCGTGTAAAGTTGTGTGCCAGTAATTTTTGATGGTCGCGTGAGCGAATCTTTTTTTGAAGTTTTAAATGCTAGAGTTTCGCCCAGACCAAAAGCAAGTCGTGTTTCAGGCGCGTAAAGAATTAAAGGAAACCATAAAAACTCAACTTTTTTTTCTGCTGTATCTTTAAGTTGAGGGTATCGGTTTCGCTGAGCTGACGCCTGTATGCAGAGAAATAGAAAAATAAAAATAAATGAAAGAAGCCGCAAAATTTCAACTTTTCATATTGTCAAATTGAACAGGAATTCCAAATTCACCTGCTCTGCAATGTGCCATTACAGCCTGCAAATCATCAATCTTTTTTCCGGTAACACGCACCTGATCTTCCATGATGGAAGTTTGAACTTTCAATCCCGTTTCTTTTATTGACTTCGCAATTTTTTTGGAA
Organism: Chitinophaga pinensis; assembly: GCA_945889235.1. Classification (GTDB taxonomy): domain Bacteria; phylum Bacteroidota; class Bacteroidia; order SXHM01; family SXHM01; genus SXHM01. The sequence goes on along the minus strand of CAMDBK010000076.1, from coordinate 9,222 downwards.
GTTTCTTTATCAATTCCCTGTTTTATTTTTATGTCTTTCTTCACCATGTTTCCTGATGCATATTCTTCTTTTCCGAAGTCAAGACTTTCACTGCTGATGCCCTGTTTCATCACACGCGAAATAATAATGTCGCCCACCTGTTTTATTTTCATGTCGGTTTCGGTAAGCACATGAATGTTCATTGCTTTTTTATCCAGATCAATTTCAGTTTTTGAATCGCGGAAATCATATCGCGTTTGAATTTCTCTGCGAACGGTGTTGATAGCGTTGTCTAAACTTTGCAAATCTACTTTGCTTACGATGTCGAATGAGGGCATAGTTTTATTTTTTTAGTTCTCGCAAAGGCGCAAAGTTCGCAAAGTGCAGATTATAATTGCGTTCTTTGCGTCTTAGCGCCTTTGCGAGCTGTTTTATTCTTCACGAAAGTAAATTTTTTCTACTTTCATGCGGGCAAATATCTTATGAAATCGTTTCTACTTCTAATTTTTTTCTTTTTATTTTCTGCAAAACTTTTTGCGCAATACCCTCTTGCGGTTGAGGTTGCTGTAACGGGAGATTACTTTACTTCCGATAATCTTGGCAATGCTTATGTTATTAAAGGAAACGAAATTTTTAAATATTTACCCAGCGGAAAATTATTTAATCGTTACAGCAATTTACTGCTTGGAAATATTACTTCGGTTGATGCAACTAATCCGCTTAAGTTGCTTTTGTTTTATAAAGATTTTTCAAAGATTCAGTTTCTTGATAATCAACTTTCAGAAAGTCGTGGCGTACTTTCTTTGCAGGATTTGGAACTGGAGCAATCCACGCTTGCCTGCATTTCTTTTGACAATGGTTTCTGGGTTTATGACCAGATTAGTTTTTCGCTTATCCGTTTTAATCAGGCGTTTAAAAAAGTGCAGGAAGTCAGAAATATAAATCAGAACATTGGTTACGAACCGCAACCGAATTTCCTGCATGAATGGGGCGATTGGGTTTATTTGAATAACCCTGAAACAGGAATTTTAGTGTTTGATATATTCGGAACCTATTTCAAAACTATTCCTATTAAAGGCTTAAATGGTTTTCAAATTGCCGGAGATAATATTTTATATTTTAATGATGGAAAATTGATGAGCTACAATTTGAAAACAATAAAGGAAAGTGAAGTGCAGGTTCCTGCAGATGATATACAAATGCTGAGAGTGGAAAAAGAAAAGTTGATGATTCTTACAAAAGAAAACCTCAAAGTGTATGAAGTGAAGTAATGGAAATCACAATAAACAAAAGACAAACAACAAGTAAATTCCCATTGTAAAAAAATAAAATTCCAAACCAGTCAATTTGGTTTTTTTGATATTCTAAATTTGTATTTAGAATTTATTTGAAATTTGTTTTTTGTCTTTTGGGGTTTTACGTTCATTGATTTTTTTACTTTCGCACTCTCTCAAATCTCAAATCTAATATCTCATATCTGAATTATGCATATAGCAGTAGCAGGAAACATCGGCTCGGGAAAAACAACATTAACCGCTTTACTTGCCAAGCACTACAAGTGGGAAGGGCATTTTGAAGATGCTGACGACAACCCTTATCTAAACGATTTTTATGAAGAGATGCAACGCTGGTCATTCAACCTGCAGGTGTATTTTTTGAACAAACGTTTCAGCCAGGTGCTGGAATTCCGTAAAGGAAAAAAAACAGTAATTCAGGACCGTACAATTTTTGAAGATGCTTTTATTTTTGCTCCAAATCTTCACTCAATGGGCTTGATGACCACCCGCGATTTTGATAATTATTTTTCGCTGTTCAAGTTGATGAACACATTTGTGAAAGCTCCGGATTTGCTGATTTATCTGCGTGCTTCAGTGCCTACATTAGTTACTCAAATTCAAAAACGCGGAAGAGTTTATGAAGAATCAATCCGCATTGATTATCTGAAAAGACTGAACGAACGCTATGAAGCATGGATTTCAACTTACGAAGATGGCAAGCTGTTAATCATTGATGTTGATACCAATAAATTTTCAGAAAATCAGGAGCACCTTGGTGAGGTAATCAATAAGATTGATGCAGAAATAAACGGCCTGTTTTAATTTTTAATGAGCATTGCAGATAAATTAAATGCATTGCGTTCAGCAATTCCTGCAACCGTTCAACTTGTTGCAGTTTCAAAAACAAAACCTGTAAAATCAATTCAGGAGGCATACAATGCCGGACAACGTATTTTCGGAGAAAACCGTGTACAGGAATTAACACAGAAACAACCCTTACTGCCAAGCGATATAGAGTGGCATTTGATTGGACATCTTCAAAAAAATAAAGTAAAATACATTGCTCCTTTCATCAACTTAATTCACTCAGTTGATAGTTTTGAATTACTTGAAACAATAAATAAAGAAGCAGCAAAATGCGGCAGAGTTATTTCCTGTTTATTACAATTTCACATTGCCAAAGAAGAAACAAAATTCGGATTGAGTTTTGAAGAGGCGGATGCAATAATTCATTCTGAAAAATTCCGTGAAATGAAAAATGTAAAAATTTGCGGAGCAATGGGAATGGCAACGCTTACAGAAGATGAAAGCATTGTCCGCAAAGAGTTCCGTGAGTTGCACGGAATTTTTACAACATTAAAAGAACAGGATTTCAGAGCATCAAAAGATTTCAAAGAAATTTCAATGGGCATGTCAGGCGATTACAAAATTGCCATTGAGGAAGGCAGCACATTAGTAAGAATTGGCAGCGCTATTTTCGGTGAACGTGACTAAATGTTTAATTTCGCCATCCCAAAATAAAAAATTGAAAGCAGAATTATTTAACAGATTAGTTTCAAAATTACGTTCCGGACACGATGGTCAGGTGCTGGAAGCTATTGATGAAATTGGTCGCGATGGTAGTCCTCAAATTCTTCCCGAGCTTGCGCTGCTGCTTACCAGAAGCCGCAACCGCGAAGTTATTGCCGCTGCGCGAACTATTTTTTTTGATTTAAAAAATCCTGCCTCGGTTGAGGTTTTTAAAAGCATTATTGATGATACTGCAGATAAAGATGCCAAACAAATTTTGGTTGCCGCCTGCTGGGAAAATGGTTTGAACTTCAGCGTGCATCTTCCTTTTTTTGTTGACTTGGTTCTGGACGAAGATTACCTGATAAGCATTGAAGCATTTACAGTGATTGAAAATATGCCGGGACCTTTTGTAAACGAAGATGTGCAGCAGTGTTTAGATACAGTTTACAACTGGCTTGACGGACCCGGAAGCGAAAACGATGGTATTGTAAACACCTTGTTAGAAGTTTTAAAAGGATTTGCAAATTCGGGCATGCACAATAATTACATCTATAATTAGTTATTATATAAATGAAACAAATTTCTTGTATCGCTTTGGTTTTATTTTTCGGGTTTGCGAAATTTGCAAAAGCTCAAAGTGATAATAATAATCTTGTTCAGATTTCAGGCGTAGTATTAACAAGCGATAGTCTGCAGCATGTTTCATTTGCAAATATTATTGCCAGAGGTTCAAGCCACGGAACTATCAGTGATTACTTTGGTTATTTTTCATTTGTAGCGCAAAAGGGTGATACCATTCAGTTTTCGGCTTTAGGTTTTAAAAAAGCATTTTTTGTAATTCCCGATAGCTTAACGAGCAATAAATATTCGCTGATAAAAATTATGGAGCCTGATATTTATGAACTGGACGAAGCTGTTATTTATCCCTGGCCTTCGCGCGAGCAATTCAAGCAGGCATTTTTGAATCTTAAAATTCCTGATGATGATTTAGCGATTGCAAATAAAAATCTTTCAAAAGAAGAAATGATGCGCCTGTATTATGCGGTGGGCATGGACGGAAGCATGAATTATAAAAACTACATAAAAGGAAAAACCGACCAGTTATATTATGCCGGACAATTGCCGCCTCAGAATATTTTAAATCCTATTGCATGGGCTAAATTTATTCAGGCCTGGAAAAACGGTGATTTCAAGAAAAAACAATAAGAGCCCCATCTAACCCCTCCCAAAAGGGAGAAAAAAAACAGATTATAGAAGAAACCTTTACTTTAGATTTGTAAATTAATAGCACTCTGCTCCCCTCTCTTTTTGGAGAGGGGCTGGGGGTGAGGCTTATGAAAAGGTTTATTTTCTTTTTTATTTCGTTCGTTTATTCTTCTTTGGTTTTCAGCCAGAATGAGGCTGTTGTGTTTGGTCAGGTAACCGATACAACAGGCAAAGCATTTGAGTCGGTTAATATTTCTGTTAACGGATTATCATCCGGAGTAGCCACCAATAAAGAAGGAAAATTTGAACTGAAAGTTCCCGCAGGTGAACGCCTGTTGCTGGTTATGTCGCACCTGGGGTATGAAACGCTGACCTTTTCAGTAAAAATAAAAGCGGGTGAACGATATGAGCTTAATCCTAAACTAAAAATTGCTTCCACCGGAATTACAGAAGTAATTATTGAAGATAAAGAAACACGGCAGACAACGCTTAACCGCATTGACCCTAAAGCTGCTTCGGTAATTCCAACTTCGGGTGAAGGAGTTTTTGCGCTGCTGAAAACATTGCCCGGAGTTTCATCCAATAATGAAACCAGTTCGCAGTACAATGTACGCGGAGGAAATTACGATGAGAACCTTATTTATGTAAACGATATAGAAATCTATCGTCCCTTTCTTGTCCGAGCGGGACAACAGGAAGGGCTGAGTTTTGTAAACTCTGATTTGGTTTCGTCACTGCTTTTTTCTGCCGGTGGTTTTGATGCAAAGTATGGTGATAAAATGTCTTCCGTGCTTGACATTACTTACAAAAGACCCAGAGAATTTGCAGGCTCTGCAACAGCAAGTTTGCTGGGCGCAGCCGTGCATCTGGAAGGTGTTACAAAAAATAAACGCTTCTCGTATTTAATTGGTGTGCGCCATCGTACCAATAAATATGTGCTTACAAGTCTGGATACCAAAGGCGCGTATCAGCCGCGCTTTACTGACTTCCAGGCATTGTTGACTTATGAGGCAAGTCCTAAACTTACGTTTGAGTTACTGGGAAATTACAACCGCAACAAATACACGTTTGTTCCGCAGAACCGGGAAACAGATTTCGGAACCATTAATGAAGCCCTGCGCCTTACCGTTTATTTTGACGGACAGGAAGTAAACAGTTTTGAAACCGGAATGGCTGCGCTTGCCGCAACATGGCGCCCCAAGACAAATCTGAAAATGAAATTCATTACCTCCGCTTTCAATTCCAATGAGCAGGAAACCTTTGATATAAGCGGTGAATACTGGTTAGACCAACTGGAAAATAATTTTGGTTCCGATAATTTGGGTGAAGTAAAATTTAACCGTGGGGTAGGAGCGTACCTGCATCATGCGCGCAATTACCTGAGCGCATTGGTTGTAAATGCTGAACACAAAGGCTGGCTTACGTTGCCCAAAAGCAGAATATTGTGGGGCGTGAAATATCAGCATGAATATATTAATGACATCCTGAACGAATGGAATTTAATTGACTCGGCAGGCTATTCCATTCCGCAGCAACCGGCAGATGAGATTACACTCAAATATGTTTACAAAGCAATTAATGTTCTTTCAACCAACCGTGTTTCGGGGTACTTAGAGCAGGACTGGAATTTCAGTGAGAACTCAAACTTTGCCCTGCATTACGGGGCGCGTTTTAATTACTGGGATTTGAACAATCAGTTATTGGTTAGTCCGCGGGGAACAGTTTCGTATCAGCCCGGCTGGAAAAAACGGAATTTCCTTTTCCGTTTTTCTGCCGGCTATTATTATCAGCCGCCTTTTTACCGTGAGTTAAGAAATCTTTACGGTGAACTTAACCGCGATATAAAAGCGCAGGAATCCATTCATTTTGTTCTGGGAAGCGATTACAATTTTACTGCTTGGAAACGTCCGTTTAAATTAGTTGCAGAGGTGTATTATAAATACATGGATAATCTTATTCCATACGAAATTGATAACGTACGCATCCGCTATTATGCAACCAACAATGCCCGCGGATATGCCACAGGCCTTGATCTGAAAGTGAACGGTGAATTTGTGAAAGGAGCTGAATCATGGTTCAGCATGAGCATTATGCAAACCAAAGAAGATATAAAAAACGATTTTTATTACGACCGCTTTAATTCTGATGGTGATAAAATTATTGCCGGCTACACCATTAATAATGTGGCGGTGGATTCCATCCGTCATGAGCCCGGCTATATTCCGCGCCCTACCGACCAGCGCGTGAATTTTGGTATTTTCTTCTCGGATTATATTCCCAGAGTGCCTTCGTTAAAAGTGCATCTTAATTTTTTATTCGGCAGTGGTTTGCCCTTTGGTCCGCCATCGTATGACCGCTATAAAGACACGCTGCGCATACCGCCTTACCGCAGGGTTGACCTTGGTTTCTCGTATCAACTCTTGGGCGAAAAGAAAAAAATACTGGGACCCAAAAATCCACTCCGCCATTTGAACTCTGTTTGGCTAAGTATGGAGGTGTTTAATCTTTTACAGGTTAATAACACCATATCATACCTATGGGTTGCCGATGTTACCGGAAGGCAATATGCCATACCTAATTACCTTACCGCACGGCAGCTGAATGTGAAGCTGATAGTGAGGTTTTGATTTAGCCAAATAGCCAAGTAGGAGCTAGGTAAATAGCAATCTCGTGTTTGCTAACTCCTGCTTGGCTATTTGCCTATTTTGCTACTTGCCTTTTCCCACTCATCGGCTATATCTGCAATCTCACAAAATCATTTTGGTGCAATTGATTTTTTATTTTAGGTTTGTTAAAAATTTATAAAAAACGTTAAAACTATTTTCTTCAAACATGAAACAACTTTTACTTATCTCTTGGTTCTTAGTTCTTGGTTCTTTCTTCTCTTCTGCCTTCGCTTCAGGCGACCTGCAAACCACCAACGATAAAAACGAAATCCGTTACATAACAGACAACAAGCGTATGCCTGATATTGAGCTGCAAAACCAATTACGCAACCGCGCCAACTGGCAAAATTTTGTGCAGCAAAACGGAACATGGTATGTAATTTTCAATGAAGAAAACAGCAAACCCCACCGCGCATTTGGTAAACCCGTTCCTGTTTTTGGTGTTAACGCAAAAAGCCGTGCACTTAATTTTATAGGTACTCACTTGCAGGATTTTAATATTCCTGTTGCTGAATTAAATTTTGTGAGTTCAGTAAAATCAGAAAACCATGAGTATGTAAATTTCACTCAGGTGCATGATGGGCTGCAGGTGCTCAACAGCAGACTTACAGTTAAAATGACCTTAGACGGAAAAGTGATTTTGTTTGGCTCTGATATTTATACCGACATCAACATTTCTACAACACCTGCAATTTCAGAATCAGAAGCAAGAAATAAAGCCATAGAAAACATGGAAGGAACCATTACAAACGTTAGTGTTGTAAATGATTTAAAATTTCTTCCCGTACCTCAGTTCAAACGCAACGTTTACAAACTGGTTTATGAGTTTAAGGTTGAAACCATTGATGCCAGCGGAATTCCCGGAAAATACCAGACACATGTAGATGCTGAAACAGGAACTGTATTAAGCAGAAAAAATCTTGTTTCGCACGTTCATCCAACTCCCGGTGGAGCCGAAGTAAATGTTACAGGAACACTTTATACTACTCATAGCTATAACCCGAGTTCTGTTAATCCACTCGTTAATTTAAAAGTAACACAAGGCGGAAACACTTCTTATACCGATGCTTCAGGAAACCTGACAGGATTAAACACAGGAGCAACAACGTTTGAGTTGGAAGGGCTGTGGAGTTCAGTACGTACCAACGGAACTACACCATCATTTACTGCTTCACTTTCAAACGGAGCCAATGCAATCAGCTTTGATAACGATGCCACTATCCAGGAAATTTCGGCTTATTACCATGTGAACATTGTACATGATTATATGAAAACATTTTATCCGTCTTTTACAGACATGGATAATGCGCTTCCTACAAATGTTGACATCACAACAGATAATTGCAATGCGTTTTATGATGGTTCATCCATTAATTTTTATGCTGCGGCAAATGGCTGTAATTCATTTGCAACTATTGGCGATGTGGTTTATCACGAATACGCGCATGGAATCAATGACCAGTATTATCAATCAATCGGGGCATTTTTTCAAAATGGCGCAATGGGCGAAGGCTATGCAGATATATGGGCATTGGGAATAACAGACAATCCGGTGCTGGGCATAGGCAACAGTTCAACAGATGCAAACAGCTATATCCGCAGATATGACCTTGAGCCCATGGTTTATCCACAGGATATTACCGGTGAAGTACATAATGACGGAGAAATTATTGCAGGCGCATGGTGGGATTTAGGTGTTAATTTCGGAAACCTGCAACAGATGATGACTTTATTTGCCGAAACTTTTAATGGCGCAGTTACCGGACCTGATGGTGATGAAGGACAGGTTTATGTTGATATTTTGATTGAAGCCTTAACCGATGATGATGCTCCTGGAAATGGCGGTGATAATGATATTACCAACGGAACACCCAATGATCTGGATATTATTAATGCGTTTGACCGCCACGGAATTACCTTGCTTTCAAATGCTACGCTTAATCACAATCCAGTTGCTTCAAATAATGAAAGTTCAGTAATTGATATCAATGCAACCATTACACTGCAATATCCATGGGCACTGGAAGATGCTTTATTGTTTTATAAACTGAACAGAAACGGAGCATGGGCTTCAGCTTCATTAGTGAACACAGGCGGAACTAATTATTCAGCGCAAATTCCGGCACAACCGTTAGGAACATTGATAGCCTATTATCTTGCATTAGAAAATCTGAACGGAGTTCTTTCTTCTGTACAGCCCGTAGCTGCTGAGGTTGACCCGTATCCGAATACACCGTATTTTATTCTTAACGGATTTAATTTAGAGCATACCGAAGATTTTGATAACACGCAAGGTGACTGGACAGAAGGCTTGCCATCAGATAACAATGGAACAGGCGACTGGGTAATTGATATTCCTATGGGTTCATTCTCCACAGACGGCATTATTTGTCAAACCGATGTACAAACAACACCGGGCGGAATTGCCTGTGCCCTTACCGGTAATGCATCTTCAACCACTGCAGGGCTTGGTGAAAATGATGTGGATGACGGACACACTACACTGGTATCACCGGTATTTGATTTAAGTACGTATACTAATCCGCTTTTCACGTTTATGAAATGGTACACCAATAATCCTC
>CAMDBK010000075.1 GCA_945889235.1 Chitinophaga pinensis | reverse complement strand
TGATATACCGATATAGCGGTGTTTTGATTTCATCGTTACATTGTTGAATTGTTACATCGGTATATCGATTCATCATATTATTTTTTCGCAGTAACTATAATTTTACCAAGCACTTTAACTATACTTCTGATTTGAAGTAACAGATTATCACAGTCAGGATAGTTCTTAGAATGTTTACAAAGCAACAACCAATACTCTGTTTCTTCAGCTTCTTTAGCAGCTATCTTTATTTTGTGAATACAATCAGCCTTGCTTTCTGCATTTTGAGACTCCTTTACATTAGCTCCTATACTTGTTCCACTCCTGAAAAGTTGATTGGCAAGATTATATTTTCTTTTACTTTCAAGAACTTCTGTGTATTCAATTATATCCAATGAAAATTTGAATGTCAATTCAACAATCAAATTCTTTTTATCATTTTCCATAATTGGTTTTACAATCGGTATATCGGTAAATCATTACATCAGCACATCATCTGACCAACGAGTTTTCGTAAGGCACACGGTTCACAATGCTTCTTCCTAGCGTTACCTCATCGGTATATTCCAGTTCGCTTCCAACCGCAACACCACGGGCAATAGTTGAAATTTTTACATCAAAACCGTTCAATTTTTTAAAGATATAGAAGTTGGTGGTGTCGCCTTCCATGTTAGCGCTCAGCGCCATCACAATTTCTTTTATATCTCCACGCTTCACCCGGCTGACAAGGCTTTCCACATTAAGTTCTGCCGGACCAATTCCATCCATGGGAGAAATAATTCCACCTAATACATGATAATGACCTTTGAATTGAGCTGTATTTTCAATTGCAATCACATCACGTATATCTTCCACCACACAAACCAATGAACCATCGCGCGAATGGCTAGAGCAAATGCCGCAAAACTGTGTTTCAGAAATGTTGTGACAGTTCTCGCAATATTTTATTTGTTCACGCAGTTTAATAAATGTGTTACCGAATTTCTGCACCTCTGCTTCATCTTTTTTCAACAGATAAAGCACAAATCGGTATGCTGTTTTTCTGCCAATACCGGGCAAAGCAGCAAACTCATCAACGGCTTGTTCAATCAGTTTTGAGGAAAAATTCATTTGCCAAAAATAAGAATAAACCATCAGCGTAAAAGCAGATTTATTAGTTTCGCCCCATGTCTCCATCCCTCATTCTTATCTGCGTTGGTATTTACACGTTGCTGCTGTTTGCAGTAACTTATTTTACCACCCGCAATGCTGATAATAAAAGTTTTTTTATCGGAAACCGTTCCAGCAAATGGTATTTGGTTGCCTACGGAATGATTGGCGCATCCCTTTCTGGCGTTACGTTTCTCAGCGTTCCGGGTGATGTTGGTAAAGGTGGTTTTTCTTACTTCCAGATGGTGCTGGGCTATTTACTCGGCTACTCTGTTATTGCTTTTATTCTGCTTCCGCTTTATTACAAATTAAACCTCACATCTATTTATTCTTATCTGAAAAATCGGCTTGGAACTTATTCTTACAAAACAGGCGCGTTCTTTTTTATTCTTTCGCGTGTAATTGGCGCATCTTTCCGCCTGTTCATTGTGGTGAATGTGTTACAGATTTTTGTCTTTGATGCGTGGGGAATTAGCTTCTGGATAACCACAAGCATTTTTATTTTGCTCATTCTCGCTTATACCTTTCAAGGCGGAGTAAAAACAATTGTGTGGACAGATTCACTACAGACAACATTTATGCTTTTGTCGCTTGTACTTTCCGTTGTTCTCATTTGTCAGCAGTTAAACTTTGGTGTTGGCGATATGTTCACAGCCATTTCCAATTCCGATTACTCAAAAATTATTATGACCGACTGGCATCTGAAAACATTTTTTCCAAAACATTTTTTTGGCGGAATGTTTATTGCTATTGCTATGACAGGGCTTGACCAGGAGATGATGCAAAAAAATATTTCGTGCAAAAATATTGGCGAAGCACAGAAAAATATGGTTACGTTCAGTATCACACTTGTAGCTGTAAATTTTATTTTTCTTTGTCTTGGCGCACTGCTTTACATCTACACCACTACCAAAGGAATTGCAATGCCGGTACGCTCTACCGATGATTTATTTCCTACGATTGCATTACAACACCTCGGAAATTTATCTGCAATCTTTTTTATTATCGGATTAATTTCTGCTGCCTATCCCAGTGCAGATGGTGCGCTTACTGCACTTACCGCTTCGTTCTGCATAGATTTCCTAGGTTTTGAAGAACGGGAAGAATTAACAGAAGAACGGAAAACCAAGTTGCGAAAAATTGTTCACATCAGCTTTTCAATTTTGCTGCTTTTAGTGATTGTGATTTTCCGCGCCATCAATGATGAAGCGGTTATTCGCCAACTTTTCAAAGTAGCCAATTACACCTATGGTCCATTACTGGGTCTATTCTTCTTTGGAATTTTAACCAAACAAAATGTGCAAGACAAACTGGTTCCTGCTATATGTTTACTCGCACCGGTAATCTGCTACATCGTTGACAGCAACTCGAAAGAATGGTTCAACGGTTATCTTTTTGGCAATGAACTTTTGCTCGTAAATGGCTTGCTGACATTTGGCGGGTTGTGGGTTATCAGGAAAAAAAATTAATTTCTTTCTACCAACATTTCATCCAGCGATTTCCTTTCTATTCCTTGCTTTTTAGGAATACAACTCATTGCATATTCACTTAAAGTTGTAATAGTTAAAGCCGGGTTCACGCCAAGATTACAGGGAATAATTGAACCATCCAGCGCATACATATTCGGATAACCGAAAACTTTGAACTGTGGGTCAACCACTCCTTCATTTATGTCAGCACCCATCGGGCAACCGCCCATAATATGAGCAGTTGTGGAAGTATTAAACATCACTTCAATTAAACCATTTCCGGCTGTGCCGTTTACTTTTTTGGCGAAACGATGCATCACATCTTGTCCGGTTTCAATGTAAGCAGGAACTTTTTCAGGTCCGTCATTCTTAATGTATATACCGCCAAAGCGACTGTACGCCATGCGCATAGAGTTATCCAGTGTTTGCATTACCAACAAAATAATTGTGTTGGTTGACCAGTTTTTTCCAAACAGCAAACGAAAATAAGTCAACGGACTCTGGATAATATTTCCAATCATTTTTGCTGTACGCACAAACGGACTACCCTTTCCCGTTGCCAGTGTTGCCAATAGTTTCATGGAGTTTGAGCCTTCACCAAACTTTGTAATTTCAATGTGCGTGTGTTCATCCGGATTGAAAATTGAAGTTATGGCTACACCATTATTTAATTTTCTGTCTGCATTACTAATTCCGCAAAGTGATTCGGAATTTGTGCGCAGATTATGACCTAACTTATCTGAAAGTTTTGCAAGTGTTTTGTATTTATATTTCTGTTTCAGCAGCAAATCCATTGTTCCCAAAACTCCGCCACTTAAAACTAATCCCCTTGACTTAAAAACTGTTTTTTTCCACTTCACCCATGCGGTACTTCTCACCGTGTAGATATGATAAACATCGTTGATGAATTCAATTTTCTCAACCAGTGTTTCTGCAAAAACTTCTGTTCCGAATTTCTGTGCGAACCACAAATAATTTTTGTCCAACGTATTTTTTGCATGGTGCCTGCAACCCGACATACACTCTGCACACTCAATGCAACCAAGCCTTTCAGGGCCAAGACCTTTGAAATACGGGTCTGTCATTTTCTTTGTGTCGCCATAATAAACGCCCACCTTCACACCTTCAAAAGATGATTCTCTTCCCATATCAACTGCAATTTCTTTCAACACATTGTCTTCCGGATAAAATCTTGGAGGTCGCACTGCACCCAGCATAAACCGGGCTTTATCATAAAACGGAGCAAGCACATTTTTCCAGTCTTTGAAATGCGCCCACGCTTTATTCGCGTAAAATTTATCATCGGGTTGCATCAGCGTGTTTGCATAAACCAAACTTCCGCCACCCACACCAACACCGCTTAAAATAAAAGCTTCACGAAAGAATGTGAGTTTCTGAAAACCAAAACATCGCAGCAAAGGAATCCACAAATACTTTTTTATTTCCCAGTTGGTTTTAGGAAAATCTTTGGTTTCATATTTTTTTCCTTTCTCCAGAACGGCAACGCTGTAGCCCTTTTCAGAAAGTCGCATGGAAGAAACACTTCCGCCAAATCCGGAGCCTATGACAATGTAGTCGTAAACTTTCTCCACTTATTTCAGGAAAGTTTTTACCACCAAATCTTCACGTGGATGACACGCAAGAATAGGAATATTAGAATGGTGAACCATGTATTGCGCATAACTGCCCATCAGATTAAGAGAAAAATCTTCCTCCTGTTCAGTCATAATACTAATCAAATCAGCACCATTTTTATTGGCGTATTCAAGTGCCATCTTTGATTTATTTTTTCCTTCAACAACTGTTGTAACAATTTTAGTAACCCCCTGTTTAATAATCACTTCAGCTGTTTGAGCAACATATTTTTTCACTTTAACCAATTCATTATCTACTTCGTTGCTGCAAACTCCCCAAATGTGAATTTCGGCATCAAAAAGCTTTGCTATTTCAACTGTCATAGGGATTTTTTGTCTTGATTCAAATGTAGTATCAATCGGGAGTACAATTTTATCAATGCTTCGTTTTTGAAATTCTTTTCTGAGTGTAATTACCGGGCAAGGTGCTTCGCTTACCACACGAAATGCATTGCTTCCAATCCATACTTCTTCAAATCCCGAAACCCCGTGCGAACCCATAATTATGAGAAAAGCCTTGTCTTCAATAGCCTGTTCAACTATTTCACGGTAAACTTTTCCTTTCCTGATTTTATAATGAATCCGGTCTTTAAAGTCACCGTATTTGCTGATCAATGTTTCAAAATCTCCTTTGGTGGCAACGTTTTCAACGCCTTTAAAAAAATCAAAACGGCTTGTTTTTATTATATTAATCATCAGAACTTCAGCATCAGTCTTTTTTGCAACACTAACAGCAAAATCAAGTGCATTTACTGAATCATCAGAGAAATCGAGGGGGACGATAATTTTTTTCATACTCTTAGATTTAAAGGTTATACAATAATAGTCCTCTAAAATTTTGTTCAACAAGATAAGGCATTTTTTTCATTTGTTGCAAATATTTTTTTCATTAAACGGAAAAACAATGTGTTTTAACTTCTGTTAACACTTGTTAATATTATTTAATAGCCTGTTAATAAACATTTCTCACATACATTTTTTATTACTTTTGCGCGAATTTTTACCAAAAGAAAAATTCAATCATGGCTACCGATTCAAACAAATTTTTAGGTGAAGGACTAACGTACGATGATGTGCTGCTTGTACCGGCATACTCGGAAGTTATGCCAAGAGATGCCGATGTTACCACTCAATTCACAAAAAAAATACGCATTAATGTTCCTATAGTTTCGGCTGCTATGGATACGGTAACCGAAGCTGCCATGGCTATTGCAATGGCTCAGGAAGGCGGAATTGGGGTGCTTCATAAAAACATGAGTATTGAAGCTCAGGCGAATGAAGTGCGGAAAGTAAAACGTTCGGAAAGTGGTATGATTCAGGATCCCGTTACACTTCCCGAAACCGCAATTGTTGGCGATGCACTTTCAATTATGAAAGAATTCAAAATCGGTGGAATCCCGGTGGTGGATAAAAATAATACGTTGGTGGGAATTGTTACCAATCGAGATTTGCGTTTTGAAAAGAAGATGAGTCGACCGGTGCGCGAGATTATGACTAAGGAAAATCTTATCACTGTAACTGATGCAAAAGACATGCACAAGGCAGAAGCAATTTTACAGAAGTATAAAATTGAGAAACTACCTGTTTTAAATAAGTCAGGAAAATTAGTGGGACTTATAACCTACAAAGACATTATAAAAATAAAACTCAAGCCAAGCGCCTGTAAAGATGATTTCGGAAGATTGCGCGTGGCTGCCGCTGTTGGCGTTACTGCTGATACGATGGAACGCGTTGATGCACTTTACAAAATTGGTGTTGACGCCATTGTGATTGATACCGCACACGGACATTCAAAAGGGGTAATTGACACACTGAAAAAAGTTAAAAAAGCTTATCCGAAATTGCAGGTCATTGTTGGAAACATTGCAACAGGTGAAGCGGCAAGAGATTTGGTAAAAGCCGGTGCTGATGCTGTAAAAGTTGGAATAGGCCCAGGTTCAATCTGTACAACGCGCGTTATTGCTGGCGTTGGCGTTCCACAACTTACTGCTGTTTATGAAGTAGCAAAAGCCATTAAAGGTTCAGGTGTTCCGATAATAGCCGATGGCGGAATACGTTTCACAGGTGATTTGGTAAAAGCCCTGGCAGCTGGAGCTAATACAATTATGGCAGGTTCATTGTTTGCAGGTGTTGAAGAATCACCCGGAACTACAATTATTTTTGAGGGAAGAAAATTCAAAAATTACCGTGGAATGGGTTCTATTGAAGCCATGCAAAAGGGTTCCAAAGACCGTTACTTTCAGGATGCAGAAGACGATATTAAAAAATTAGTCCCTGAAGGAATTGTTGGCCGCGTGCCGTTTAAAGGCAATTTATCAGAAGTGCTTTACCAGATGATTGGCGGGCTGCGCGCAGGAATGGGCTACTGCGGAGCAAGCAATATTGAGCATCTTCAAAAATCTAAATTCATCCGTATCTCCAGTGCTGGTATTGTTGAAAGTCATCCTCACGGAATAACTATTACCAGCGAGGCGCCTAATTACAGCAGGTAAAAATAATTCACACGTTTTAATTCACAAATCAAAATACAAATCCAAAAAACATCACTCACTAATTTAAGTTCAATAAAAAGTATGAAGACCAAATTATTATTTATTACAGCAATTGCAGCAACTATTTCTTTTTCATCTTTTGCTCAAAAGGGCGAACCGGTTATTCTAACAGTAGCAGGCGAACCTGTTACTAAATCAGATTTTCTTTATGTTTATAACAAGAACAATTCAAACGGTGCAGCCATTGATAAAAAATCTCCGGCTGACTACATGGAACTTTACATTAATTTTAAACTGAAAGTAAAAGAAGCCATGGATGAAGGAATGGATACAGCAAAAGCTTTCAAACAGGAATTCAGCGGTTATCAGAAACAACTTGCTCAACCTTATCTTACTGATAAATCAGTTACAGAAAATCTGATTAAAGAAGCGTACGAGCGTATGAAAACCGATGTGCGCGCAAGCCACATCCTTATTAAAGTTTCTGCTGAAGCATTACCAAAAGACACATTGGCTGCCTGGAACAAAATCAGTGAAATACGCAAACGCGTTTTAAAAGGTGATGACTTTTCAAAACTTGCTAAAGAACTTTCTGACGATCCTTCAGCAAAAGACAACGGAGGCGATTTAGGTTACTTCACTTCCATGCGCATGATTTATCCTTTTGAAAATGGAGCTTACAACACTCCGGTTGGTGAAATTTCTCAGCCGGTAAGAACTAAATTCGGTTACCACATTATTAAAGTGGTTGACAAAAGAGCTTCACAAGGTGAGGTAAAAGTTGCTCACATTATGATTAAAGCATTGAAAGATTCAGGAATAAAGACCACTGATGCTGCTGAAGCAAAAGCCAATGAGATTTACACAAAACTTCAGGCAGGTGGTGACTTTGCTGAATTGTGCAAACAGTTTTCTGATGATAAATCTAATTCTAAAAAAGGCGGAGAACTGAACTGGTTTGGTTCAGGACAAATGGTTCCTGAATTTGAGAACGCTTCGTTTGCGTTGAAAAATAAAGGTGATTACAGCAAGCCTGTTAATACTGATTACGGCTGGCATATTATTAAGTTGTTAGACAAAAAAGGCTTGCCTGAATTTAAAGAAATGGAAGCAGACCTGAAACAAAAAATAGCGAAAGACTCACGCTCACAAATGAGCCGCACAGCTGTTATCAACAAAATAAAAAGCGAATACAAATTCAAAGAAATTACAAAAGCAAAAGAAGAATTTTATGCAGTTGTTGACACCAACATTTTCAATGGAAAATGGAGTGCTGACAAAGCAAAAGGTCTGGAAAAAGAAATGTTCAGACTTAATGATACAAAATATACACAAAAAGATTTTGCACAATACCTTGCCTCGCATCAGGCTAAACGACCTAAAATAGAAATTCAGTTATACGTTGACAACATCTATAAACAGTTTGTTGATGACCAGGCTATAAGTTATGAAGAAAGTAAACTTGCCGGTAAATATACCGACTATCGCATGTTGCTGAATGAATACCGTGACGGAATTCTGCTCTTCAATCACATGGAGCAAAAAGTGTGGAAAAAAGCGCAAACCGACACTGTTGGACTTCAAAAATTTTATGATGCCAACAAAGATAAATTCCAGTGGGAACAACGTTTAGAAGCAAAACTATTCATCTGCAAAAACGATTCAGTTGCAACGGCTGTAAAGAAAATGATTGAGGTTGGAAAGAGCGCTGATGAAATGCTGACGGAGATAAACAAAACATCCAAGTTAAACCTGAAAGTGGAAGAAGGTAAATACACAAAAAACGAGAACGATTACCTGGATGAGGTTAAGTGGAATAAAGGAACTCAAACAGTTAAAAAAGACGGACAAACTATCATTGTAATTGTGAATGACATTATTCCTCCGGGGCCAAAAACATTGAAAGAAGCCCGCGGACTTGTTACCACTGCATATCAGGATTTTCTTGAAAAAGAATGGATAAAAGAACTGCGTTCGAAATATAAAGTGGAAGTGAATAAAGAGGTGCTGGCAACTATTCCAACCCCATAAAACAAAGAACATTGAACAAAGAATAATGAATGATGAATTGTTTCCAATACTTCGAAATTCGACATTCCTTGTTCGATTGCCGATAGCTATAGGGACATTATTCATTTTTTTCTTTTCTTCCTGTAATTATTTCAAAAAGAATACTGAAGAAAAACCACTTGCACGGGTTTATGACCAATACCTTTATTCAACCGATTTAAAAGAAATTTTGCCGGGTAATGTTAGTAAGGAAGACAGCGCAAGAATTGCAAATAATTACATTAACAACTGGGTAAAACAACACTTGCTTCTAAAAAAAGCAGAACTTAATTTGCCTGAAGAAAAAAGAGATGTACAAAAGCAATTAGATGATTACCGAAACTCGCTTATCCTTTTTCTTTATGAAGAAGAATTGATTAAACAACGGTTAGATACCTTAGTCAGGCCTGATGAAATTACTAAGTACTATGAGGAAAATAAACAAAACTTTGCATTGAAAGAAAATATTATCCGTGCATCTTACGTTAAAATAGACAAACAGAATAAAACAGTAAATAAATTACGTAAGTGGCTGAACGATGAAGATGCTGACAGTAAAAA
Organism: Chitinophaga pinensis; assembly: GCA_945889235.1. Lineage (GTDB taxonomy): Bacteria > Bacteroidota > Bacteroidia > SXHM01 > SXHM01 > SXHM01. Next base: position 1,152 of record CAMDBK010000075.1, on the reverse strand, counting down.
CAAGCTGAATGAGTATTGCAGCACACAGGCTTTAAAATTTTCATTAGATGAGCATAAGTGGTTTACCCCGGAAGAACTGGCAGCAGAGACAGGAATTGAACAGAACAAAATTGAGCAAATGGGGAGATATCCTAATACATTTGAAATCTATGAAAATGACGGATATTACATTTTCAAAACTATAGAGTATCAATTAAAAGACGATATTTCACCTCTTGAATTTGAAGAAAAAAATATTCGCAATATATTACTCAATAAAAGGAAACTGAAGTTGATTGAGCAAATGGAAAAAGATATTTATAACGAAGGAATTGTAAAAAGCAATTTTGAAATTTACACAGAGAAGAAAAAATAAATCGTGAAAAAATTTGTCCTTGTTTTTGGTTCTTGGTTCTTGACTCTTGGTTGTTTTTCTCAACCAATTGACAAAATTGTTGCAGTGGTTGGTTCCAACATCATTATGTTATCGGATGTTGAAGCCCAGTATTTACAGATGCTGTCGCAAGGTTACGCACCCGACTCGGCAATAAGATGTGATTTGTTGGAAGAATTGCTTTTTCAGAAATTACTCGTGAACCAGGCAAGACTTGATAGCGTGGAAGTAAGTGATGACCAGGTGGAAGAAGAACTGGAACGAAGACTTCGGTATTTTATAGGGCAAATAGGTTCAGAAGAAAAACTGGAAGCGTATTACAAAAAATCAATTGTAGAAATTAAAGATGATTTCCGCGACCTGATTAAAGACCAGCTTTTAGGACAAAATATGCAGTTTAAAATTACAGGCGATGTAAAAGTTACGCCTGCGGAAGTTCGTGATTATTTCACAAAAATTCCGACTGACAGCTTGCCTTATATAAACGTAGAGCTTGAAATCGGGCGCATTGTTAAAAAACCAATGATAAGCAAGAAAGAGAAAGACGCGGCTAAAGCAAGAGCAGAAGAACTGCGCCAGCGTATTTTAGATGGAGCCAGCATGGCAACTATGGCAAAACTTTATTCAGAAGATCCGGGCTCAGCATCCAATGGCGGTGAACTTGGTTTTTTTGAACGCGGACAAATGGTTCCCGAATTTGAGGCACTTGCCTTTACTTTAAAAGGCAAAGAAATATCCGATGTTTTTGAAACTGAATATGGCTTTCACTTTATGCAACT
>CAMDBK010000074.1 GCA_945889235.1 Chitinophaga pinensis | reverse complement strand
TTTCCAACTCAATCCTGCCTGGAAGGCATCGAGGATAACGGCTTCAAATAATTTGCGGTCATCATGCTGCGGGGTTCCCCATTCTACATCGTGGTAGTGTTGCATCAACTCATCAGCGCCCGGCCAGGGGCATCTTACTTTTTCTTTTGCCATAAATTACTTCTTAAATATTACCTATTACATAATTATCCCGCCCAATTATCTCGGTCAAGGCTGCGATATTGAATAGCCTCCGCAAGATGCGCAGAGCTTATCTCCTCGCTGTCATCAAGGTCGGCAATGGTTCGGGCAACTTTTAAAATTCTGTCAAAGGCTCTGGCAGAAAGGCCAAGACGGTCAGTAGCTTTTTTTAGCATCTCTTTTCCTTGCTCATCAATTTTGCAAATCTGTTTCAGCACCTTGCTGCTCATTTGCGCGTTGCAGTGAATAGCATCATTTTCTTTGAAACGCTTTTCCTGCACATCACGTGCTTTTATAACACGGTTGCGCACCTTTTCACTTTTCTCTGAAAGATGTTCCTGCGTTAATTCACTAAATGCAACGGGCGTAACTTCCACATGAATATCAATGCGGTCTAAAAGCGGTCCCGAAATCCGGTTCAGATATTTTTGCACCACACCCGGAGCGCACACACAATCTTTCTCTGGATGATTGTGATAACCGCACGGACAAGGGTTCATACTCGCCACCAACATAAATGAGGCAGGATACTCCACACTCTGCCTCGCCCGCGAAACAGTTACTACTCTGTCCTCTAAAGGCTGACGCATTACTTCTAACACCGTGCGTTTAAACTCGGGCAATTCATCTAAAAACAAAACACCGTTGTGTGCTAACGAAATCTCACCCGGCTGCGGAATGCTGCCCCCGCCAACAAGTGCAACATCTGAAATAGTATGATGAGGCGAACGAAATGGGCGCAATGTTACAAGCGAAGTATGCTTACCCATTTTTCCCGCAACGGAATGTATTTTGGTTGTCTCCAATGCTTCGGCTAAACTTAGCGGAGGTAAAATAGTGGGCAATCTTTTTGCCAACATCGTTTTACCTGCACCGGGCGGCCCGATAAGAATAACATTATGTCCGCCTGCGGCTGCAATCTCCAAGGCACGTTTAATATTCTCCTGTCCTTTTACATCTGCAAAATCCAGATCCGTTTCGTTCAGCCGCGAATAAAATTCATCGCGGGTGTTTACGATTGTTTGTTCCAATGTTTTTTCACCATTGAAAAACTCAATTACATCTTTCACATTTTCTGCTCCGTAAACTACAAGGTCGCCAACAATGGCAGCCTCACGTGCATTTTCTTTCGGAAGAATAAAACCTTTGAAACCTTCTTTGCGCGCTTGAATGGCAATGGGTAATGCACCTTTAATTGGTTGCAGACTTCCGTCCAATGAAAGCTCACCCATGATGATATACTTCCCCACTTCATCCGCAATAATTTGTTCCGATGCAGCCAGAATTCCAACTGCCAGTGTAAGGTCGTAAGCCGAACCCTCTTTGCGGATATCGGCAGGCGCCATGTTAATCACAATCTGTTTTCCGGGTACGCGGTAGTCGTTGTTCTTCAACGCTGCCTGTATGCGGTGCTGACTTTCTTTCACTGCACTATCGGGCAAACCCACCAGCATAAAACCAACGCCCGGAACAATATTCGTTTCAACCGTTATGGTTGTTGCATTCACTCCACTAACCGCGCCACCAAAGGTTTTTACAAGCATGATTAATTCTTTTGTGTTAAGTAAAAATAATTATTTATAAATAAAAACTTCCACCTCCCCATTCTCCTTCACATATCCGCGATACATCCCCGGTGAATTAAAAGGCATAGCAATATTACCTTGGGCATCAATGGCAATTATACCGCCTGTTCCTTCACCACCCAGCTCAACTAACTTTTTATTTACCACTATATCGGCAGCTTCCTGAAGCGAAATGTTTTTGTATTCCATCATCGCTGAAATATCATACGCTACTATGCTGCGGATAAAATATTCGCCATGTCCGGTGCACGAAACAGCGCAGGTTTTATTATTGGCATAAGTGCCTGCACCAATAATAGGGGAGTCTCCAATGCGCCCGAATTTTTTGTTGGTCATTCCTCCTGTTGAAGTTGCTGCGGCAAGATTTCCGTTTATATCTAATGCAACCGCACCCACCGTCCCGAATTTACTGTCGGGGTTGGGATTAAACTCCACATCAAACGAATGTTTTACATCGCCTTTGTCTTCACTGTGGTCGAGCTGTATTTTTTCTGAATCTTTTATTTTCTGCCATTGTTCCCAACGCAAGCTATCGAAAAAATATTCGGGCTCTGCTAATTCTAAATGTTGTTCGGCAGCAAATTTTTCTGCTCCTTTGCCTGTCATCATTACGTGTGGTGATTTTTCCATCACCACACGTGCAGCCGAAACAGGGTTCTTAATATTTGTTACTCCTGCCACCGCACCTGCTTCCAATGTTTTTCCATTCATGATGCTTGCATCCATTTCATTTTTTCCTTCGGCAGTAAATACCGAACCTTTCCCTGCATTAAACAAAGGCGAATCTTCCATAACTCTTACTACAGCTTCCACTGCATCCAGACTGCTGCCACCTGATTTTAAAACGGTGTAGCCTGCATCCAGTGCATCTTTCAGCTTTTGTTTGTAAGCATTTTCCAATTCAGGAGTCATGCTTTCTTTTAATATAGTTCCTGCACCACCGTGAACGGCAAGCGCAAATTTTGTTGACTGTGCAATTGAGTTACTCATTGAAAATAAAATTATTGAAGCGAGAAAAACTGTTCTCATAACGCCAAAGATATTCATTTCCCTATTTTCGCTGCGTGAACAAAATCCGTTTTGCATTTCGTTACCTGCAATACCTGCTGAAAGCCCGAACACGGCACGGCACGCATTCTCCTTTTGTTTACAATCTGCTGGATGAAGTAATTTATGATACTGCACATTTTTATGTCTTTGATGAAATTGAATCATTGCGCAACAAATTGTTGCGCGATGAACGAATAATCAACATTAAAGATTACGGAGCAGGCTCAACAATAAATTCATCACCAACGCGCAAAGTGAAAGACATTGCCAAAAACTCTGCAAAGGCTGAGAAATACGGGCAACTGATGTTTCGTCTTATTCAGAAATTTAAACCTGAAATACTTTTGGAATTAGGAACCTCACTTGGCATAAGTACTATTTACCAGGCTTCCGCTGCTCCGAAAAGTAAACTGATTACAATGGAAGGTTGTCCCGAAACGGCTGCTGTTGCAAAAGAGAATTTTGAAAAACTGAAATTGAATAATGTTGAAATAGTTGTCGGAAATTTTGATGAAACACTTTCTTCAACTCTCAACACTATTACAAAACTGGATTATGCTTTTTTTGATGGCAACCACCGCAAAGCCCCGACATTAGCATACTTTAAGCAATGTCTCACAAAAATCAACAATGATTCTGTTTTTATTTTTGACGACATTCATTGGTCAGACGAAATGGAAGAAGCCTGGGAAGAAATCAAATCGAATCCATCAGTGACCGTAACAATAGATTTGTTTTTTGTCGGATTGGTTTTCTTAAGAAAAGAGCAGAAGAAACAGGATTTTATTATACGTTATTAGCCTTGTCTGTCACCCTGAACTTGTTTCAGGGTCTTATGATAAGATGCTGAAACAAGTTCAGCATGACGAATTCTAACCCTGCTCAATTTTTTCCAGTGCTTTTTCAGCCGCTGATTGCTCTGCACGTTTTTTTGAAAAATCCTGCCCGGTGCCAAGCACTTCATCATTTACAACGGCATTAATCACAAATAATTTTCGTGCGCCCATTTCGGTTTCTGCCACCACTTCAAAGCGCAATGTTTTGCGCTCCTTTTGAATCCATTCAATCAAACGGCTTTTGAAATTAAGTTCCTGTTCCTGCAATTCATCCACATCAATATGGTTATTGATGAGCTGAACAAGAACGAAGTTTTTGGTTTTTATAAAACCTTTGTCGAGATAAACAGCGCCAATCATTGCTTCCAATGCATCACCCATAATGGAGTTGCTGCGCATGTTTCCGCGATTATCGGATTTAATAAATTTATCCAGACCCATTTTCTGAGCAAGGTGATTCAGGTTCTTGCGACTTACAATCTTTGAGCGAAGCTCGGTCAAAAAACCTTCGTCTTCAAACGGATATTTTTTAAAAAGATAGTCGGCAACTATTGCATCCAATATTGCATCGCCCAAAAATTCAAGACGCTCGTTACTGGCTTTTATACCCGCTTTCACTTCGGGTGCAACCGATTTGTGAAAAAAAGCAAGTTTGTAAAGGTTAAGATTATCAGGGTAAAAGCCGAGCAGGTTTTTCAGTGATGCGACAAATTTTTTGTCATCACCGGAAAGCAAATTCCGTTTTAAATAATTAATCGGCAACGTGCTTTTTGAAAATTACAGAAGCGTTGTGTCCTCCAAAACCAAACGTGTTACTGAGAGCGGCATTTACCGTGCGTTTCTGTGGAGTATTGAACGTGAAGTTCAGTCGCGGATCAAATTGAGGATCGTCAGTAAAGTGGTTAATCGTTGGTGGAACAATATCATTTTTCACTGCAAGAATAGAAGCGATTGATTCTATTGCTCCTGCAGCACCCAACAAATGTCCTGTCATTGATTTGGTGGAACTGATATTGAGTTTGTAAGCATTATCACCAAACACAGCTTTAATAGCTTTTGATTCGGCAATATCACCGAGAGGAGTTGAAGTTCCGTGAACATTAATATAGTCAATTGCTGAAGCATCCATTTCGGCATCTTCCAGTGCAGAGCGCATTACGTTCAATGCTCCCAGGCCTTCGGGATGCGGAGCGGTGATGTGATTGGCATCGGCAGACATGCCACCGCCAACTACTTCGGCATAAATTTTTGCGCCACGTGCAATGGCGTGTTCACGTTCTTCTAAAATTAAAGCACCAGCGCCTTCACCCAACACAAAACCATCGCGGTCAAGGTCAAATGGGCGTGAAGCAGTTTCGGGATTATCATTTCGAGTTGAAAGTGCGTGCATGGCATTGAAGCCGCCAATTCCGGCTTCATTTACAGCCGCTTCTGAACCACCTGTAACGAAGATATTTGCTTTGCCTAAACGAATGTAATTGAAGGCATCAATAATGGCATTGGTAGAAGAAGCACATGCCGAAACAGTTGTAAAGTTTGGTCCGCGCAAACCGTATTTAATGGAAATATGACCGGCAGCAATATCTGCAATCATTTTAGGAATAAAGAAAGGATTGAAACGCGGGGTTCCATCGCCTTTCACAAATTCAGCACATTCGTTATAAAATGTTTCCAGTCCGCCAATTCCGGAACCCCAGATTACACCCGCTTTATCAACGTTTATTTTTGTAAGGTCAATTCCCGAATCTTTGATGGCTTCGTCAGCTACTACTAATGCGTATTTCGCAAAAGGGTCCATTTTGCGGGCTTCTTTGCGGTCAAAAAAATCTTCTTCCTTAAAATTTTTTATCTCGCATGCAAAACGGGTTTTGAATTTTGAAGCATCAAAACGGGTAATGGGTGCTGCACCGCTTGTGCCTTTCAGCAGGTTTTCCCAAAACTGAGTCGCAGTATTTCCGATGGGCGTTAAGGCTCCTAATCCTGTTACTACAACTCTTTTCAGCGTCATGCGCTATTGAATATAAACTAAAAATGATATTTCTGTAAAAACATAAAATCACCTCACAGATACTGCGAAGTGATTTTGTACAAGTGCTTGTTGCTTACTTCGCGTTAGCCTCAATATACTCAATTGCCTGACCAACTGAACTGATATTTTCAGCCTGATCGTCAGGAATGGCGATATTAAATTCTTTTTCAAATTCCATGATTAATTCAACGGTATCCAAAGAATCGGCACCTAAATCGTTGGTGAAACTCGCCTCGTTGGTTACTTCGTTTTCGTCAACGCCAAGTTTTTCAACGATGATGGCTTTTACTCTTGATGCAATGTCTGACATGGTAAAATTATTTGATGTTTTTTGTGTTTACGGCTGCAAACTTAGTAAAATTAAATATCTGACGAATAAATTTTGATTTGCTTAATAAAGGGGAATGCGGGCTGGGTATTTATATTTTTTTGAAGGGAGGGGAAAATCCAGTCTATTTTATCACCAATCTATTTTTGTTTTCATAGTTGGTTTTGCTGCGTATTTAAGAATGGTTTGTTTGTCGATTACAGGCTCATTGTAAATGTGGAACAGAAAATCAAGCCCGGTATATTTGCGGATAAAGATTTCTGTAATATCTACGGGTTTGCCGTTAAATATTATTCCTTTAACAGGGATGTTTCTTTTTTGAAGTGCTTCGGCAGAAAGCAAAGTATGATTGATGCTGCCGAGGTAATTTTTGGAAACCAAAATAACTTCTGCGTTTAGTTTTTTAATAAGGTCAATCATCAAAAAATCGTCATTGAGTGGAACCATTAAACCACCTGCTCCTTCAATGATAAGTGTTCGGTTATGTTTTGGCGGAATGATATTGTCGGGGATAATGCGGGTTCCATCGTAAAAAGCGGCTGCATGTGGTGACATTGGTTTGGTTAACCTATATGTTTCGTGATAAAATACAGATTGTTTGTTGCTGACTAAACTTTTCACTGTCATGGTGTCGGTCTGATGCAGGTCTCCTGCCTGAATGGGTTTCCAGTAGTCGGCTTGTAATGCTTCTACGAGAATGGCTGAGGCAACTGTTTTACCAACATCTGTTCCTATGCCTGTTATAAAATATCTTTTCATGATGTCAAATTCTAATCGTTGTCCGTATGCGGTTTCGTTTATTTTTCCGTTGTCATATTAAATTAACGGTAAAAGAGATTTTGGCTTCGTTACTAGTGTAGCATTTTTTATGAGGATTTGGTCTCTAATTTTAATTCCTTTTTGAATCTATTGCCGTAGTTGAACTTTATTTTTTTCCGGTTGAATTATTCCGCTTTTTTACATTTTAATAAAGTATTACTTACCCCTACGTTTTTTATAGTTTCTTCAACCTGAAGTCCGGCAGATTCTACTAATTTTAAAAACACTTTCGAGTCATACATCTGACTATTACCATTGGCAATGGCAGTGAAATAGAGTGAAGTCATTTGTAAACAAAATGAAGCTGCTTCAAATCGTTGCTCGTCCCAAAAAGGCTCCAGAATATAGATGTATCCGTTGGTGTTTATTGCCTTGTTACAGCGTTTCAGGATTGAAATAATTTGTTCTTCTGAAAAACAATCTAAAAACTGGCTCATCCAGATTGCATCAAATCCGGCAGGAAAGGGAAGGGTTTCATCTAAAATATTTGCTTGGTAAAACGAAACTCTGTCTGTTAATCCCAAGGCATCAATATTTTTTTTTGCCATATCTGCTTGTCCGGGCAAATCCATTATTGTTACATGCACATGGTTATCATATTTTAAACTTGCTATTGCCCATTTACCGGTATTGCCGCCTATATCAAGCAATGTTTTTGGCTTGTTTTTATATACATGAGGTAAAATATCAGGAAAAGAATGGTCAGAATAATAATGGTCAAAATCAAACCAACTTTTCTGAACGTGCGGTTCTAAGTGGGCTAAAGCCTCATAAATTGTTTTCCATGAACCAAAAATTTTTAAGCCTTCAGGGGTTCCGTTTTTTATACAGTTTTCTAAGCTAAACATGCCTTGATAACAAACATCATTGGTGAAATCCATATTTACACGTGTAAGTTCATCGTGCAAAATAAAGTATGCTGTTTTTGTAAGGGTGTATTTTTCATCAGTGTTTATAAGTAAACCAATTCCAAGTCCGGCTTCCATTAAAACTCTTACGCCATAGTTTGGTAATTTTAATTTATCGCAAACCTGTTCAATAGTAATTCCAACTTTTCCGGCATTTTCTATTGTTGTTAAAATTCCACAATTACGCAAGGCCTTTGAAGCCTGAAAAACAATCGGTGCAAATGCAATTCGTTGTGCATCTTCTTTTGCCTGAAGCGCAGTTTTATTATCTTTTGAATAGAAGTTCATAGGGTTAGTTGTTAAAAATTACAGAAGAGAGTTTAAATTTTTGAGTTGATAGCATTTGAGGCCCTTTCCAATCTATCGTTAATCGCTATTCCAATGCCAACATGAGGAACACGCTCTGCAATTATTCTTTCTAATTTTAAACTATCCAATCTATGTAATGCTTTATAAAGGTTACGGGCTGCTTCATCAAGGTTGCCGGATGGGGATAAAACTTCCTGATTGATTTCAGGAATAAGCCGCGAAGGATTTTTGAATGAGAGTATTGCTGTGCCATTGTGCAGCAGCATGGTATTTAATAATGCATCTATGTTACTGGTTAGGAAAAGCGGTGTATGCGGAGAATAATGTGAAGGAAGCATTCCCGGGCTAAGGGGTTTTGCAGTATGCTTATTATTTATTTCAACTTTCCCGGCTATTTTTTTTATTGCTTCAGGACTTATTGCCCCAACCCGATAAATTATTGGCGTATCTCCGTCAAAACCTATGATGGTTGATTCAATTCCTTTATCACAAGCTCCACCGTCAAGTATGTAAATTATTTTTCCGAACAGCATTTTACTTACATCAGCGGCTGATGTTGGGCTTATGTAGCCAAATGGGTTTGCACTTGGGGCTGCAAGCGGAAAAGGAAGTTTTCGTAATAATTGTTTGGCAACAGGATGGCTTGGAATACGAACCGCTACATTTGGCAAACCCGCAGTTACAATATCAGGAATTGTATCATTTTTGGGAAGTAGCAATGTTAATGGGCCGGGCCAGAAATGTGCAGCAAGTTTTTCTGCAACGGACGGAATGTTTTTTACATATTTATGTAGTTGTAATGTATCGGCAAGGTGTATGATGAGTGGATTAGATAATGGACGATTTTTTATTTCATAAATTTCTCTTACCACAAAGGGATTAAGTGCGTTGCCTGCCAAACCATAAACGGTTTCGGTTGGAATAGCAATTACTTTATTGTTTTTAAGCAGTGCTGCTGCGGTTTCAATATTATCACCTATAAAGGTCATTCTTTTTTCCGCAAGTCAAGGTTGTAAAAAACTGCTGCTTGTAAATAGTGCTTTGTTGTGATGCTCACCGTTTGAGCAAGGTAGCCGAGTTGAATGTTTAAGTTGGGTAAAAACTGATAACCGATTGCTCCGTATAACCGGTTGCGGTCAAACGGTGTGTTTGAAAAATGAATAAAGAGCTCATCGTAAAAAGTCAAAAACAGGGTGTTCTTTTCAACTGTTTTTTTGTTTAGCGGAACGGTAACTCTTAAAAGGTATCGTATTCTGTTGAGGTATTTATCGCCTGTGTTAGTTTGTAACCAGCGTTGCTCAAGGCGGTAACGGTGTTCAAAATTTACGCTTCCTAAATTGTTTTTCATTAAAAACTGCTGCCACAGACGGTTTTCAGAAACCTGAACTCCTGGTAATTGTTCTTTATCAAAAGCAAAGTTTGGCACATAAGCATATCCTATACTTGCTAAGTAGTTATTGCTGATATGATAATTAGCTCCGACACGTAACATAATTTGGTCGGTATTGGGTTTAAGTTCAAAACTGCGGTATTGCGCCTCTGTATGTATGCTCCATTTTTCGTGCAGGCGTGTTTGATTGAAAAACATTAACCAATTGCCAACTGTACCCTGAGGTGATTGGGAGAAAGAATTGAAACTGCTCTGGACTAATAATACACAAAGGATTGACTGTTTAAACAAATGTCTGCTCATTTCTCCATGGTTAACTTACCACTAAGGTATCTAGATAAAATGTAACCTCACCAGTTGAAATATTATGAGATCCGCCAACAATTCCAATTTGTCCGCTTTCAATCAGTTCTTTCAAAATGGGACTGCGTTCCATTATTGATTTTACAGTTCGCTTTACATTGATGGTCGCTACATTTTCTACAAATACTGCATTGTTGGAATTGCGGTTTTCAGTTGTGGCGGTTTCATCATCAACGGCAGGTCTTATTTTGGTAAGCAGTGCGGTGAGGTTGCCCATTTCAACATGGTCGCAAGCTCCTTTTACTGCTCCACATTTTGTGTGACCTAACACAACAATAATTTTAGCACCAGCTACTTTGCAGCCAAATTCCATACTACCTAAGATGTCTTCGTTGATAATGTTTCCGGCAATACGAACACTGAACACATCACCTAACCCTTGGTCAAAAATCAGCTCGGCTGATGTGCGGCTATCAATGCAACTGAGGATTACAGCAAAGGGGTGTTGCCCGTCTGAAGTTTCATTTGCCTGTTGCAGTAAGTTGCGGTTTACTTTCAAGTTGTTTACAAATCTTTCATTCCCTTTCTTTAATAAGTCCAAAGCCATTTGAGGCGTAATGGCTTCTTGCATTTCTTTGGTGAGTGTTTTCATTTTTTTTGTTTTTTAATTGTTTATGAATGGTTTGATTGTTTATGAATTAAGCGGTTCTATAAAATTGATTTTCTCAACGGTAATGTTTTTTGTTTTGGCATTGCTCTCGTAATCTTTGATCAGCTCAACTACATCATAGGAAATTGACACGGATTTTGAGTAGTCAATAATCACTTTTGAGTTTGAAGGAATACTTTCCAATGCCTTTACAACACTGGCTTTATTGAAAAACGAAACTTCTTCTGCTAAAACGAGGTGGTGGA
>CAMDBK010000073.1 GCA_945889235.1 Chitinophaga pinensis | reverse complement strand
AGCAACGAATAGCTGGCAATAAAAATGCCCTTGTACTGAGTGTAATAAAATGCGCTGTCGTTTTCGCTTTTCTTTACGCTGGTAAGGATGGTATTGCCGTATTCAAAATTGCGGTAAATAGCGTCTTCGCGGCAAACAGCTTTAATCACTTCATCCAGTTTGTCTTTCATGTTTGCCTTCTCAAGTCCAATGCAGTAGAGGTATTCCATGCTATTGTCGTGCTGCGTGTGCACCGAAATATAAATAGTTCGGTTGCCGAAAATTTCAGCAGCCACCGCGTTGGTTTTTATAATGGAGTCAATGAAATTTACATTGTCACGGAAAACCTGAAAGGTCTCGTACTTCTCCAGTTCACTGCGGTAGGTGGCTGTTGTTTTGTAAATATCCCATGCTTTGCGGAAGTCACGGATTTCAAAAATGATGGCGGCATCATGCGGAACGGCATTGATAGCACCGGAAGATTTGCTGTTGTTGCGAAAAAAAAGCCACCAGCCCCCGCCAATAAGAACAAGGGTGAGAACACAAACAGAAACAATAATCAGGACACGTTTCATGAACTATACAGACAAAAATAGGTCTTATTTCTGCCTGTGTCCCTTGATACGGAACTTAGATATTAATAGTTCCGTGTCAATATCCCTTTAATTCAGTGCCTTTTCCGCTGTTTTTTCTTCAGAAGAAGATTGCATCACGTTTTTGCCTGTATTTGCAATAAACAAGGTGCTGTTCTGAAGCGCTGATAAATTGTTCAGCAGCTTTTCAAGCTTTACAGTTCCTATTACAAAATCAGTTCCTTTTTCGGAAATACTTTCAAACGCCACAAGGTTTAATTCTTCGGCATTGCTGTAACGGACATACACTTCAAGTAACACATCTTTCGAGTACTTAACTTTTTTGTCCTGTAACGATTTGTGGTAAGCGTATTTGTAATCGTAAGTAACCGCTGAAATATCAGACAACACCGCAGACCCGGTAGGATGCCCGCCTGCACCTTTGCCGAGATAAAACTGTTTATCGGAAAATGCTGCTTCAACAATTACCCCGTTAAATTCATTTTCAACAAAGTATAAATACTGCTGAGGTGCTACAAAGGTGGGTAGTGTGTGAATGGTAATTTCATCGTCATTCAGTTTGCGCACCGTGTTTACCAGTTTTATTTTCTTGCCGTTTTTACGGGCGTATTCAATATCTGCAAGCGAGAGATTTTGTATTCCAAGATTGAGAATATCATCGGGGTGGATGAACAGACCATAAGCATGTGCTGCAATGATGGTGAGTTTGTATTTGGGATCAAAACCTCCTACATCCAATAATGGATTAGACTCTGCAAATCCTAAATCCTGCGCCTGTTTAAGGGCTGTAGCATAGTCAAGATTTTCATTAAATATTTTAGAAAGAATGTAGTTGGATGAACCGTTGAAAATTCCGCTTACAGAATATAACAACTCGTTGTCGTAATACTCTTCCAGCGTGCGGATGATAGGAATACTGCCGCAGGAAGAGGCTTCATACAACAGTGAAACATTGTATTTGTGTTGCAGTTCCACCAACTCGGCAAGGTGGTTTGCCACCATTTTTTTGTTGGCAGTTACCACGCTCTTCCCTTCACTCATGGCTGTTTTAACGATGTTGAATGCTTCATCGGCATCATCAATCAACTCAACAACCAGATTGATTTCGGGGTTGTACAGAATATCGTTTTTGCTGTAGGTAAAATACTCCATCGGCAGTTTGCGTTTCTTGGTTCTGTCTTTCACACAGATTTTAACAATGTCGGCTTTTATGCCGCTGCTCTTTGATAATACATCGTAAAGTCCTTGTCCCACGCAGCCGAAACCGAAAAGACCTATTTTAAGATTTGAAATCATATTTATTTTGTGATTTAGTTTTTTTGTTTGTCCCATCGAGCGTAGTCGAGATGCGAGACATTTATTATTTTGACTTCTCGGCTACGCTCGAAGTGACAGTTTGTTATAAAATTCAGTAATAATTTGAGTAAGTTGTTTTGTTTCTAATAAAAATCCATCGTGTCCATAAAGAGAATCTATTTTTTTGAATACTGCTCCGGGAATATGTTCTGCAAGAAATTCCTGTTCGTTTATTGGAAAAAGAATATCGGAATTAATGCCAATGGTAAGTGTTTTAGCTTTTATGGATGCCAGTGCATCGGTTACACTTTTTCTTCCTCTGCCTACATTGTGCGTATCCATGGCCATTGATAAATACCAGTAAACATGGGCGTTGAAGCGTTTCACTAATTTATCGCCCTGATAATTCTGGTAGGATGAAGCACGAAAGTCATCAGTCTTTTCATTTGTTTCTTCACTCTGACTTTGGCGGTAAGCATTGTAGTTGCGGTAGGAAAGCAAGGCGATGGCACGTGCAGCTTTCATTCCTTTTTGTCCTGCATTTAAATTGTCTGTTCTGAACGTAGAATCAGCTTCCAATGCCATGCGCTGCGCTTCACGGAAGGCAATTCCCCAGGGCGAATGAAGTGCGCTGGTGGCAATGGCAACAAGGTGTTCAATGCGTTCAGGTTCAATAATGCACCATTCAATAGCCTGCTGTCCGCCCAATGAACCACCTATAACAGTGTGTACTTTTTCAATACCCAAATGCTGTGCTAAAACCTGATGCGCCTTCACCATATCACGAACGGTGATAAGAGGAAAACTAAGAAAATAAGGTTTTCCTGTTTCTGGATTTATGCTTGCTGCACCTGTAGTTCCGTAGTATGAACCCAAAATATTCGGACAGACAATAAAGTAGTCATCAGGATTAAAAAAAACAGTTGCTCCAAACAAACCTTTCCACCAGTCAAACACATCGGAACTGGCTGTCAACGCATGACAAACCCAAACCACTTTGCTTTTTTCCGGAACAAAATTTCCATACGTGTGATATGCAATCTCCAATGCGGGAAGGCTTTTCCCGCTTTCAAGCGTAAACTCTTTTTTATAATGGAAAACTTTTGTGCTCATTTATTTGCTTGCATTCAGCGCCTGTTCAACATCTGAAATAATATCATCAACGTGCTCCAGTCCAACGGAAATACGAACGAGACCAGGCAAAATTCCTGATTCAAAGCGTTCAGCTTCAGTCAGTTTTGCATGTGTTGAAGATGCCGGATGCGTAACAATAGAGCGGGTATCACCTAGATTAGCAGAAATGGAAAGCATTTGTAACGCATCCATAAATTTTCGTCCGCGTTCAACCCCTCCTTTTACAATAAAGGTTACAATTCCACCGCCAGCGCTCATTTGTTTTTTTGCAATTGCATGTTGCGGGTGTGAAGGAAGAAAAGGATATTTCACCAATTTAATTTCTTTGTTTTTCTCTAACCACTGTGCTAGTTTAAATGCGTTGTCAGAATGTTTGTCCATGCGCACCGCCAGTGTTTCTAGGCTTTTTGAGATTACCCATGCATTGAAAGGCGAAAGAGAAGGACCGGTGTGTCGCGCAAAAAGTTTTATCGGATCAACAAATTTTTTGCTCCCGTTAATGGTGCCGCCCATAACTCTGCCCTGTCCATCTAAATACTTTGTTGCGGAATGAATAACAATGTCCGCTCCGTATTTTACAGGCTGCTGTAAATAAGGTGTAGCGAAACAATTATCGACTACCAGAATAAGATTATTTTGTTTCGAAAATTTGCCCAGCCACTCCAAATCAATGATGTCAATTCCCGGATTTGACGGTGTTTCCACATAGATAAGTTTGGTTTCTTTTTTCACTGCAGCCTGCCATGTTTCAGGCGTGTTGATGTCAACATAACTGTGTGAAATATTCCATTTTGGAAGCAATTTGGTAATAACACTGTGAGTTGAACCAAAAATAGAGCGACAGGAAATCAAATGGTCACCTGAATTCAGTAACGCAGCAAATGTGGTAAACACAGCAGCCATGCCGGTTGCCGTTGTTAAACCTGTTTCCACTCCTTCCAGCAAATTCATTTTTTCAATCAGTTCGCTGTTGTTGGGATTGGTAAAACGGCTGTAGATATTTCCTTCTTTTTCATCAGCAAAAAGTGCGCGCATATCTTCCGCATCATCAAACATAAAACTGGAAGTAAGAAAGAGTGGAGTGCTGTGCTCTTTCTGCTCGGTGCGTGCTGTTTGTGTGCGCACGGCAAGGGTTTCAAAGTGTTTTGATTTTTCCATATTTTATTTTTTTACCGCAAAGACGCAAAGAACACAAAGTTTAATTTCAGGTTTTCCTCTGCGCTCTTTGCGCCTCAGCGTGAATATTCTGCCATAATCAGTTTTCATTGATGGTGTATGAATAGGTGATAGGTGCTGTCTTTTCTAATATTTTAGCCACCGAACAATATTTTTCAAGCGATAATTTGATAGCGTGTTCCAGTTTTTCTTTTTCAATTTTTCCGGTGAGAATAAATTTTACATGAATGGAAGTAAACAGCGAGGGAACTTTATCTTTTTCCCTTTCTGCTGTTACTATAACATTGTAGTCATCTACTTCTTGTCGTTGCTTTTTTAAAATTGAAATCACATCAATACTTGCACAACCGCCTAATCCCATCAGCAACATTTGCATAGGGCGTGCACCTAAATCATCACCGCCATCCTGCGGGCCGGCATCAATTGAAACGGTTCTTCCGTTTGTTCCGGTGGCTTCAAGATGGTAATTCCGGTTAAGGCGTTTAAGTTTTATTTCCATGTTTGTTTCTCGCAAAGGCGCGAAGAGCGCAAAGTTTTTACTTATTTAGTTTCGTGTAAGCCACATTCCTTTTTTGAATCTTCCCACCACCAGCGTCCTGCACGTATGTCTTCACCCGGCTGAATAGCACGCGTGCAGGGTGCGCAACCGATACTTACAAAACCTTTGTCGTGAAGCAGATTATAGGGAACATTGTTTTCTTTTAAATAGTCAACAACCTGTTCCAATGTCCAATCGGAAAGTGGATTATATTTTATTAATTGATACGTTTCGTCCCACTGAAATAAAGGCAGATTTTCTCGTTGAGCCGATTGAGAGCTGCGTAAACCTGTTATCCAGATTTTTTTTCCTTTCAATGCACGTTGTAAAGGTTCTACTTTGCGGATATAACAACATTCTTTTCTGTTTTCAACTGAATTATAAAAACTGAAAGGACCTTTTTTACTCAGCAATTCTTCAGTTGTTGTTTTATCAGGAAAAAAGGTTTTGATTTCTTTTTTGTAGCGTTTAATTGTCTTGTCAAAGGTTTCATAGGTCTCGTTGAAAAGTCTTCCTGTGTCAAGAGTAAACACTTCAACCGAAATAGTGTTCCTGAAAATAATATCTGTTATTACCTGATCTTCCTGACCAAACGAAGTGGAGAAAACTATTTTGTTTTTATAAGATGAGGAAAGCGCAGCAATTACTTCAGGAATTGGTTTTCCTGAATATAGTTTTGATAATTCTATGGCGGTTCTTAAAAACATTAGAGACTTCTCTATATCTATAATATGTCATTCTAATATTAGTTATAATCAATTCCGCATTCTGAATTACATTTTTTTGCCACCTCTATTGCGATTATTGCGGTGACGGTTATTGCGGTTGCGGTTTTTATTTTTGTTGTTGTTGCTGTGTTGCTGCTGACGAACAACGGGCAATTCGCTTGCCTGGACTAATTTAGTATCGGCAGGAAGCTTTAGTTTTCCTTTTGAAAGTTCTTTCAACTGGTCAAAAATTACATCATCGGTAACTGAATCTCTGTTCCACATCAGGTAAGATTTTTTCATGGAATTGGCAATCATTTCTGTGAGTACCTTTTTCTCATCACCTTCTTCAAACTCAATGGCTTTCTGTATAATTTTTTCCAGTATTCTTCCGTAGTGACGGTATTTGATTTTATTATCAGGATAATTTACCCTGTCTGGTTTCGTTTTAAATGTTTCAGCGTTAGGAATAGGGTAAGGCGAATCAACATCTAATTTAAAATCAGCTATTATAAATAAGTGATCCCAAAGTTTGTGTTTGAAATCTGTTACATCGCGCAGGTGAGGATTTAATTGCCCCATCACCGAAATAATAGCACGTGCTACACGATTGCGTTCATCACGATTTTTAACCGAAACAGCAAATTCTATCATACGCTGCACATTACGCCCGTATTCGGGAATAGCCATTTGTGATCGTTCGGTGTTGTATTCCATTTTTTTAATTAAACGATTTGTCAATGAGTCAATTTGACAATTCATTGCCAAATTGACTCATTAACTAATTGACAAATTTAGTAACGATAATATTCAGGTTTGTAAGGACCTGCAGCTTTCACGCCAATATATTTAGCCTGTTCGTCAGTTAAGGTATCAAGTTCCACACCGATTTTAGCAAGGTGTAAACGTGCTACTTTTTCGTCCAGTTCTTTCGGCAATGTGTAAACTTTGTTTTCGTATTTGCTGGTGTTGGTCCAAAGTTCTAATTGCGCCAATGTTTGGTTGGTGAATGAATTTGACATCACAAATGAAGGATGTCCCATTGCGCAACCAAGGTTTACCAAACGGCCTTCAGCAAGAATGATCACATCTTTACCGTCAATGCTGTATTTATCAACCTGTGGTTTGATGGTATCTTTTGTTTTACCATAATTATCGTTCAGCCATTTCATATCAATCTCGTTATCGAAGTGCCCGATGTTGCAAACAATAGCATTGTGTTTCATGTTTTTGAAATGCTCACCTTTCACGATGTCTTTATTTCCTGTAGCAGTTACAACGATGTCGGCTTCTTTTACGGCATCAGCAAATTTCTTTACTTCATAACCTTCCATAGCTGCCTGTAAGGCGCAGATAGGGTCAATTTCGGTAACAATAACACGAACTTTAGCTTCTTTCAATGATTCTGCAGAGCCTTTACCTACATCACCAAAACCGGCCACAACAGCCACTTTCCCGGCAAGCATAAGGTCAGTTGCTCTGCGGATAGCATCCACCAATGATTCACGACAGCCGTATTTATTATCAAATTTAGATTTGGTAACTGAGTCGTTTACATTGATTGCAGGAATAGGAAGCGTTCCTTTTTCCATGCGCTCATACAAGCGGTGTACGCCTGTTGTTGTTTCTTCAGAAAGACCTTTTATGTCTTTAATTAATTCAGGGTAACGGTCAAAAACCATATTAGTCAAATCGCCACCGTCATCCAAAATCATGTTTAATGGCTTTTGCTCTTCACCGAAAAACAAAGTCTGTTCAATGCACCAGTCAAATTCCTGTTCGTTCATTCCTTTCCAGGCATAAACCGAAATTCCTGCAGCGGCAATAGCAGCAGCAGCGTGGTCTTGTGTAGAAAAAATGTTGCAGGAACTCCAGGTAACTTCAGCACCCAGTTCAACCAGCGTTTCAATCAAAACAGCAGTTTGAATGGTCATGTGAAGGCAACCTGCGATGCGTGCGTTTTTCAAGGGTTTGGTTTTACCAAACTCAGCGCGAAGCGCCATTAAACCCGGCATTTCTACTTCTGCTAATTGTATTTCTTTTCTTCCCCATTCAGCAAGGGAAATATCTTTCACTTTGTATTTTACAAATTGTTCCACTGATTTTGTTGACATAGATTTTTAATGTTTTGTTTTTAATAAGCGTGCAAAAGTAGCATATTTAGGCATACGGGGCAAGGCTTTTATTGAACAGCCCTAAACCCTTCCTGTTTTTACAGTTACGGGAAAACTGACTTCCTTTACTATATCAGGGTTTCCCCATGCTTTTTCAAAATCAATTGCAACCAATTCTAAAGGATTTTTGCCGTTAGTTTTGATGTATTTCTGCACTGCAGACCAGGTGGAAAGGTAACCCATAAAATCGTGCAAATTCCATTGCTTTTTCATATAGAATACTTGCTCTTTTACTTCCGAAAAAGGAAAAGGAATATCATGGTAAGCATTTTCAACGTGTTTGCGTTCGTAAGCCCAGTAGTTGCCAAGAATTTCTTTGTAAAAATGCAGGAACACTTTATCAATCGATTCGCTCACAAAACAGTTTTCGTAACTCCAAACAGCAATCACTGCATTTGGCTTTGCAACGCGATTTACTTCTGCATAAAATTTTTCAAAATCAAACCAATGAAGAGCTTGTGCAACTGTTATTAAATCAATTGACTTATCTGTAAGAGTTGAATTTTCAGCAGATGCAATGTGGTATTTAATGTTATTGGTTTGAGCAGCATTTTTTATTTGCTCTGCACTTGGGTCGGTGGCAAATACTTTTTCAAAGTATTGGGAGAGAACTACTGCTGCCTGTCCGTTTCCTGTTCCGCAATCCCAAGCGGTTTTGCGCTCTTTTACTTCTGAAAGAATGAAATCATATAAATCTTTCGGGTAATCAGGGCGATACTTTGAGTAATCGGAAGATTGAGTGGAAAAATGGTCTTTGAAGGTTGCCAAGGTAATCGGTAATCAGTTGTCGGTAATCGGTTTTGAACTTTCCAAACTTTCCAACTTTCAAAACTATATCCTCTTCAATCCCATCTCCACCATTTTAAACTGCTCTTTCATCAGGTTGTGTTCATCAGCTTTTTTGGCTTCGCTGAGCATGTTGATGGCAAGGCGTTTTTTGCGTTGAGAAATATAAATCGCTGCAAGATTAAGTTTTGCAACAGCTTCATCCTGTTTCAATCCTAATCCGATTGAGATTGCTTTCTTGAAATAAGTCTCTGCGCTACCTGCGGTGCGGCTTTGTGTGGCGGCTAATCCGTTTAGGTAGTAGTAATAAGCTTCCTGATTTTTGCGCAACCCTTCAGGGTGTTTTTGCCATGATAAAACTTTTGTGGCTTTTTCCATATTCGACTTTCTTATGTACCAGAAAGCCAATAAATTTATCGGACTGATAAACCAGAAAAATACCGGAATTCCGGTAAGTAGAACAAACAAAATTCCATTTCCAATATTTACTTTGGTGAATTGCCAAACTGCCAACGCTAAAATAAGCGCAGCTACTACAAGATATAAATGACGAAGGTATTTCATAATCAAAATTTGAGGGCGCAAAGGTAATAGAGTTGTTGAATGTTTTGTCGGTTGACCATAGACAATGGACTATGGTCTATCGTCTATGAAATTTCTTTCAAGTGCAACCACATTTTCAACATGGTGCGTATGCGGAAACATATCTACCGGCTGCACTTTTTCTACCGTATATTTTTCTGAAAGCAATGCAATGTCACGCGCCTGTGATGCAGGATTGCAACTGACATAGATAATTCTGCGCGGCTCAATTTCCAGAATTCGTTTCACCACATCTTCGTGCATTCCGGCACGAGGAGGGTCTGTGATAATTACATCAGGTTTGCCGTTTTCTTTTACAAAATCAGGTGAAAGCACATCTTTCATATCCCCTGCGAAAAATGAAGTATTGGTGATGTTATTCAGTGCTGCATTCGCTTTCGCGTCTTCAATTGCGCTAGGCACATATTCAATTCCGACAATTTTCTTTGCTTTTCCTGCAACAAAACAGGCAATAGTTCCGGTGCCTGTGTATAAATCATAAACCAGATCTGTAGCTTTCAATTCTGCAAATTCAGCAGCTATCATGTAAAGTCGGTAAGCTTGCTGTGTATTGGTCTGAAAAAACGATTTTGCTCCTATTTTAAATTTGAGTTTTACATCCGATTCAAATGCTGTCATTTCTTCCATAATGAAATCTGGCCCTTTGAAACTGCGAACTTCCAAATCGTTAATAGTATCGTTGAGCTTGGTGTTGATTACATAAAGCAATGAATTGATTTTAGGAAATTCGACTGAGAGAAAATTTAAAAGTCCTTCTCTTTTCTCTTGCTCTTCTTTTGCGAAGATTATATTCACCATAAGTTCACCTGTTGAAGTATTGCGAATAATAATGTTGCGTAAAAACCCGGTCTGTTCGCGGGTATTGAAAAACTCCAAACCATTTTCCACTGCATATTTTTTTACCGCATCACGAATGGCATTGGAAGGTTCAGGTTGCAAAAAACATTTTTTGATGTCTAAGATTTTATCAAACATTCCCGGAATATGAAAACCAAGTGCAGGGCGATCACCAAAGTTTTCGCCTGATTTTATTTCTTCTTCAGTCATCCAGCCGCGATGCGAAAAGGTGAACTCTAATTTATTTCGGTAGTAGTATTCGTTTTCAGAACCAAGGATGGGAAGTATCTCAGGCAACGGAACTTTAGCAAGTCTTTCCAGGTTATCTTTTACTTGCTTTTGTTTGTAAAAAAGTTGGTGTTCATACGCCATGTTCTGCCATTTGCACCCCCCGCACACTCCGAAATGGCTGCAAGCAGGCTCTGCTCGTTTGTCAGACAAAACATGAAAATGAATAGCGCGAGCTTCCCGGTAATTACTCTTTTTTCGTGTTACCTGTAAATCTGCAATATCACCGGGAACGGCATTATCCACAAATACCACCATGTTTTCCACTCGTGCCAAAGCCTTGCCTTCGGCAGCAGCCTCAGTAATGGAAACATTTTCCATGATGGGTAAATCTTTCTTTTTTTCACGCATGGGCGGCAAATATACGCCACTAATTACACCAATTATCACGAATTTAATTAGTGGGAATTAGTGTAATTAGTGGCAAAAAAATTATTTTTAAATCTTTCTAGAGTAATTATTTTTCGAGCATTGACTTCATTGGCGCCCAATAATAGTCTTCCCAGCCCTTTACATAATCAGCTTTTACTGTGGCAGGAATATCACTGTG
>CAMDBK010000072.1 GCA_945889235.1 Chitinophaga pinensis | reverse complement strand
ACTGTGCCAGCATTCCTTCAATAGTATATTCAGGCAAAACAAAATCACCACTTCGTTCACCAAACATCACAGCATTGCAATAAACAATTCCTGTATTTGGGTGCGATTCAAGGTATTCTACTGCATCTTTAATATAATCTGGACTTATCTTGTCATCGGCATCAAGTGGCAAAATATATTTTCCGGAAGAATTTTGTACAGCAGTATTTCTTGCTTTAACCACCCCCTGATTTATGGTAGTAATAATTTTAGTCCTTGGTTTATTAAAGTTAGATAGCAACTGGTTAGTGTATTCATCTTTTGAACCATCATTCACCACAATTATTTCAAAATCTTGAAAAGAAGAAGCCAACACAGAATCAACAGTTTCCTCAACAAACCTGCCCAGGTTATAACAAGGAATGATAACGGATACTTTAGGCATTTTTACTTTTGAATAATTTATTTTTAAATTCATAAGCGCAGCGCAAATGAAGAAATTTTCTTTTTTCTGAATCGATTATTTTCTGAAACGAGAGCTTTGAAGAATAGAAAACAGCCAGCATTCTTAATCCGTAGCCCGCATTAAGCTTAGCAATTTCATACCATTTTGTAGCTAGATATTCTTCAAAATAACGATCATATATCTGCAGAGTTTTATTCTGATTAATAAGTTTTAGCATCCAGTCTTTTATTGCTTTGATATGATCAAATTCCAAATTATCAAATGCAAAACGAATGCTTTTATGTAAATCTAACTCTTGTTGCTCAGGAAAAATATTCATCCGACTTAATTGATTCAGAATAATAATATCTATGTACTCATTTATCTTGTCTTCACGCAATTTGCTGATGCCAACCGCATGTTGGCGGTAATACATCAATTCCTGATTTATATTATAAATTTTATGCGTTCGTGCAATCTCAACAAATAGTTGATATTCCTCACCCGGAGCACAGCCTTTTACCAAGGGTTTGTATAAAATATTTTTTGCCAAATCAGTACGAAACATTACAGATGAATGCACAAAAAAATTATTGAATAAAAGTATTGCAGGAAAATACTCGGCTTTGGCATACCAGCAGGTAACATCACTTGTTATTTTGCTGTTTTCATCAATGAACCGGAATGCCGAACCTGCCAATGCGTAATCATTGTTTTTTTCAAGAAAAGTTGCCTGTGCAAAAATTTTTTCAGGAAGAAAAACATCGTCTGCATCCAGCACAGCAACGTATTTACCTTGTGAATAGTGTAGCGCACGATTGCGTGTGTATACTATTCCTTCGTTTTGTTCATTGTGGAAAACCTTAATTCTTTTATCCTTGAATTTAGAAATTTCTGTTGCAGTATTATCACTAGAGCAATCGTTAATAATGATAAGTTCCCAATCCTGAAAGCTCTGATTGATTACACTCTGAATGGCTTCAGAAATATATTTTTCTGCATTGTAAGCAGCCATGTTTACCGATACCAATGGTGCCTTCATATCCTTATCCAATTTGCAGGAATTAAATCGGTAGTATCAATGGTAGGGTCAGCCATCCAAAGTTTAGGTGCAATAACAATTTTTTCGGTGTTCTTGTTCAGCCATGCGCCCCACCAGCTGAAAGAACTGTTGGCAATGATGTTGTGTTTGCAAATACTCATCAGGTACATTTCATAAAAATCTTTGCCTGCAGGTGTGCCTGTTACATAAACGCAATCATTATTTACAGTTATATTTTTTTTTACCCAATCCATGTCGTCTGAAAAGAAATAAAAAGCAGGGTTTTCAACTTTGCTGCAAATATATTCAATGGCGCGATGGTAATAGTCAGTTGAACAGACACCGTGAATTTTTGTGTATTCAGGATTGCTTACATAATCACCCCTTCTGATGTGAACACTGACTGAATTTTGTTGATGAATTTTGTCAATAAATTCATACTGTATTTTAGCCGGAGTTTCACTAAATTCAAAGTCATTGAGCAGTGCAGAGCGGATAGATTCGAAGAATTTATAGCTTTGCCAGTAGCCTGTCAGGTAAGCATTTGCAGTCGCTTTCAGTACATCTGAGTCAAAATTGAATAGCTGTTTTTCATAAAGTTCAGGTTTCCGGTAAGAAGGAATATTTTGCCTCAGCAATCGGTATTTCAGCTTTTCAAAAAACGGCAATTCAGAGTTTTTTACTGCATTAATTTCTTCTTCAGTTGCAATTTCTGCATTAAGTTTAAAAATACTCAACTGGAAAATGCGGTAGGCCGATTCAGATTTGTAAATCTTCTTATCAAAACCACTCAAATCAATTTTAAGTTCTGTATTATTTAGTAGTGACAAATTTTTAGCTGTTGCGTATTGAAACATTTGGTTGCCTAGTCCACCCAATAATCTTACAATAATCATCGGTTTATTTTTTCGGATACCATGTTTCTACCTCAAACTTATCGTAAAACATGGGTGCGCACAGAGTATCACTACATTGGTAATTTTGCTTGAGAATTGCAGTATCGCCTAAGTAGCTGAAGAAACCTTTTGTAAGCAACATCAGGTCAAATTCTTTGCGATTTACCTTTTCGTTAATATCATTTAAATAGGCCTGTTCGCGCTCTTCAACACCTTTTGATGCCCCAAGAATTAAACTTAATTTGCTAATACCTGTTGGAAAATATTCTGACAATCCTGAGTTGTATACAGGTTTGTTCTGGGCAATCATAATAGATACTACTTCCGGTGAATTCAAAACATGTTGGTGCTCTGAGATTTTAGTCTCAATATTTTTATAACAACTTGAAAATGTATTCCAGTCATACGAAACAACTTTAAACTGAAAACTAAGTGTGAAAATAAGGAATAAAGCAACAATTATTTGAGAGTAAGTGTTTTCAAAAACTCTTATAAATTGAAAAGTAAGAAGTACTAAAAAGGGCGAAGCCAAATGGTATAAATACACACCACCGTAGTTTCCGGTGTGGCCACCTAGCTTAATAATAAAAAGAAAAATAACCCACATGAAAACAAAAATAAAAAGCGGATTGTAGTCGCATTTTATCAACGGTTCTTTATTAAAATGAGCATAGTTAATAATGAATTTATTTCTGAAGTTATTTACTGTATTTTCTACTGTGTTTTTATAATTAACCAGAATGAATTTTTTAATAATAAACCATGCTGACAATAGAATAAGTAAGAGTAAAACAGTATTTACTTCCATGAATTGAAGCAACTGCTCTTTCATCCATGAGAATTTATAAACGGCAGTATTTCTGTGATGAAAAAAAGTGTTATTGTGATATACTTCGTAAACTGAATAAGTAGCAACAATCATAATTAGCACTGCTAAAATTGATGCAAGTCCGTATCCAATACCTTTTCTTTTACTTACAAACAAAATCAAATACAATCCTATTAATGGAATTACAAGAAAATAATAAGGTTTGCTCAGGTAACCTAGAATTCCAAATACAATGCTTACAAGCAATGAAAAGCGTGAAAATGAAAAGTGCCATGGAATAAGAATCCCTAAAACAAAAAGAAAAATACCTAACCCTTCAGGTCGCGCAATTGGAGTTACGCCTGCATTTACGAATGATTGATGAAGAATAACAGCAGCAGCAAATGCAAAATAAGGATTTAGTTTTAACCTGATTAAAGTAAAAAAAATAACAGTGCAGGAAAGCAGAAAGAAAACATAGGTTACCCAGCGGTGAAGTGATAATGTGTTACCAAAAAAGTTTGCAAGAATAGAAACTATACGTGGATATAAAAATCCATATACATAGGTATTCTGCGGCTGATATTCCATTTTGTATGGATTCTTATTTTCAAGATACAATTGGGTTATAGCTAATGCAGCACCTTCACGATACTCGTGCTGGTAGGGATAATTAATAAAGCTGTAATGTGTTTTTACTGAATTTATCAGCACAAATAAGCTGAAAATGAAAACACCAATTTTTGCAAACAGAAGAAGGTAGTGCTTTTTAGCCATTTAAGTAGTTTTGCTTAATGTTTTTGGTTTCGGTAAATAAACATAAGTGAAACTCCAACCGGAAAGGTTTTTGTTTTAAGCCAAATTCTTTCCAGATCGAATATCCTGTAAAAAAAAGCATTTACTAAACGGTTACTCACAACAGAAAAATCAGAGCCGGCACCCTTTCTTACCAACGATTTTGGAATAACTCTTGAAGCTAAACGAAAGGCGAGAATAGGGGGAAATAATAAAAAATTAAAGTACGATTTGAAAATAATAGCTTCGGGTTCGGGTTTAAACAAATTGAGTAGGCCACTCATCACATACCTTCTGCAATGTTGGTTCACAACATCATGATGGCTCCATAACATCATAAATGCAGGAACGGTGATAAAAATAACTCCATCATTTTTACAAACGCGCTTTAATTCTTCAACTGCTTTATGGTCATCATCAACATGTTCAATAATATCAAAGGCACAGACAAGGTCAAAGTCGTTTTCTTTAAACGGCAAATCAAGAACAGAAGCGTTTACCATTTCCATACCTGTTTTCTTTTTTACAAAATCGCAGCAATCTTCATCAAATTCAAGAGAAATAACTTGTCCGAAATTGGAAAGCACTTCACTTGTTCTTCCCGTAGCAGCGCCAATGTTTAAAATCTTTAAGTCCTTTTTACCTGAAGAAAGTTTTTGCAAATGATGAACAATAATATTTTCCCTCACTCTGAACCACCAGTGTTCACGCTCTAAATCATAATATTCTATGTAATATTCTTTGTTCATTTTGTATTTACTTCTGTAAACATAAATCTTGCATAATTTATTGCGGAAACAATATGTTGCTTAACTGTAACCGGATTTTCTTTCAGTTTCAGTGTGTAATAATTGAACCGCAGCGTAAATAAAAAATAATTTATACACTTCATTTCATTCTTATTATGTAATAGCAATTCGTATAAAAAAACAAGCAGTTGTTTGTAAATTATTTTTTGAAATTTCCGATTTGAATAATGATTGAATTTTCTGAAAAGCAAAAACAGTGATTCCGTAACATTAATGTTGGAAAATAGAGCAGACTGCATGATTCCGCCCGAATTTTTCCTGTAAGTTGACATGTCTTCATCCATGTAGTAAATATTACCGTGAAGCGAGGCAAGCATAACCGTAAGGCAGTCGCCATTTCTGAAATCGAGGAACCAGTGTGGTAAATTTTCTATTGCTTTTTTGCGATAAACTATGGTTGAAGTCATTATAAACCATCCCCTTGTCGGGAACATTAAAACATCTTCTACTGTGAATTCATTTTTTTGTAAATTTTTAGGGAAATATGAAATTTTGTTTTCAAGTGTATTAACATATTCAGCCGTATGGAAGCAGAGAGAAAATTCAGGATTTGCTTCCAGGAAATCTATTTGTTTTTGCAACTTCAATGGGTCTGTCCAGTAATCATCGCCTTCCAGCATTGCCTGATATTTAGCAGTGCAGGCATAATGAGTGTTGAAGGAATTTTGGGTTGCCCCCAAATTTATTTTGTTTAATATTAGATGAATTTTGGTGGGATATTTTTTCTGGTATTCAATGCAAATATCCCGTGTTCTGTCGGTAGAATAATCCTCCCCAATTACAAGCCTGTAACGGAAATTGGTTTGCTGCATCATTACCCCTTCTATAGCCTGCGCTATATATTTTTCATGGTTGTAAGTAACCATCCAAACATCAACCAGCGGAATTTCTTCTTTACTCATAAACTGCATATCCGAAACCAGAACGCCCAAACCCGTTTCCGTTGTAAAACAAATATTTCTTCTCTTTGTAAGTAACAATGTAAGGATAAGAAATCATTTCTGAATCCCAACCCTTTTTTGAAATATCAATGCCTGCCGCTTCATCTTTTCTTGTCCATGAAATTCCGTTTTCTGATTCGGCAAATCCAATTCGGTATGATTTTTCTATATGAGTTCTATACCCATTAGCTGAACGCATACCATACCACATTTTATAAGAATCATTTTCTTTTACTACAGCAGCACTTACAAGTCCTCCTTCGTTTCCATTTTTGAGTTCAATAGCTACACTCTCTTCTCTTTTCCAATTAATTCCGTCTTCAGATTCCGCGTATTTAATATTATAATACGGCTCCTGTTTTCCGTCAATCATTTCCCATTTTATGCATGAAAGATACCACATTCTCCAAAGTTTCTCTTTAATAACATAAGCAGTTCCGCAAAAATACTGTTCGTTTTGATTATAAGCTAAAACAGGAGTTTCAAACATTTTCCGGAAATGAATTCCGTCTTCGGTAACCGCTATGCCTATAGCATTTTTATAGGGTAAAGACTCGGGTTTTGTCCAGCCAATATAGTAAAGGTATTTTTCGTTTCCTTTCCCTGAGTTTATAATACATGTTGGCATAATCCCACAATCGTCAAAGGTCCCCGGCCTGCCAAGATCAAGAATAGGTGAGGAATGTTCGTACAAAATATTCTCAGGATTTCCGGCTTCTACCTCAATAAAACTTGTTCTGCTTATGTTGTTTTTATCTCTTGATGAATAATAGATTCTCCAGATTTTTTCATTAAAAATATCTACCACAGGCACCTGAGCATGACTTTGATTCCAATCGTATTTTTGGCTGGGCGCGTAAACCAATCCCTTTTTCACCCAACTCATTTTAAAAATATTTTTTCTATTTCCTGTAGTCCCGGAAAATCAGGAGTTATAAGTGTATCAATCGGTTTATAGATGTATGCATGTGCATATTTTCGCGATTTAAAAGTTTCATCATCCAAATCATTATATCTGAAATGGCAACTCCAACGTGGGCTTTCGGTAATGTTTTCACCGCTCTGGTGAATTAGCAAACTGGAGAAAATCAATACATCGCCTTGTTTTACTTTTACAGAAATTAATTTTGATTTTTCTTCTGCAGTCATTTCCACCATGCCAAATCCGTAATCAATATGATTTGTTTTTAGTCCTTGCAGGTGGCTTCCGGGAATAATTTCAAGTGCACCCAAATCCTTGTTAATATCTATCAGCGGCAGCCAAATCACTACCGAATTAAGAGAACCTTGCATGCTTCTCCAATCCTGATGGGCATCTACTTTGTAAAACACTTTTTCTTTGGCAAGCTTAGGGTGGTTAAAATACAAAACAGGTCTTGTACTGATTATGGGAGTGATTAAACCGATAGCATTGAGTAGCTCAACAACAGATTTGCAGATTGAAAGTGAATGCAGACTAATCAAATGCTGCGCCTGTTTTCCGCAGTTGGCAAGACATTCTAAATCTTCTTCAAAAAGGCGATACATCATCGCATTAAATTCTGCCTCTTTAATGTTTTCTAAAATTGTAACTTCAGTGTATTTTTTTTGAACAAACTGTTTTAAGAAAATATTTTTTGCATCTTTTAAAATTAAGTCAACTTCTTCTTTTTTAAAAAAATTTCGTAAAAGAAGAAACCCGTTTTTTTTATAAGATTCAATGTCTGTAGTCATTTGATTCAAAGGTCTAAAGTTGATTTTTCAGATTTTATAGCTGGATTACCTTTATAAAAACTCCATGCATCTGTATTTTTTGTGATACAAGCACCCATTGCTACAAAAGTTCCTTCAGCAATTGTTAAGCCGTCACGGATAGTGGCGTTCACTCCAAAGGTACAATAACTTTCTACTAGGCAATGCCCAGAAAGAACTACTTGTGAAGTAAATGTTACATGGTCTTTAATTTCTCCGTGATGCCCTATATGATTACCGCTCCAAAGCACCACATTATTGCCTATGTTGGTGAATGGTTGCAGTGTGTTGTCCTCAAGAATAAAACAATTGTCGCCAATTTTATTGTTAAATACAGTGGCTTTTGAACTGATGTAACTGATTAAATTATATCCTTTTTCTTTTATCTGTTTGTAAACGGTTTCACGGACGCGGTTCATTTTATTTGGAGCCATCGGTGCAAAAAATGAAAATGCTGATGGGGGAAATATTTTTTCAATTTCATCGAATGCTACTACTGGTAATTCATGAAACAGTGGGCTTTCTGAAAGATATTCTTTGCTCACACTGAAAGCAACTACTTCATGTTCGCTGTCATTAGTTAGGTAATAATGCGCCAATTCTGCAAAATCCTGTATACCGAAAATTATAACTTTAGCCATTCAGTTCAGGTTGTTTGTATACATACACAGTATATTCATAAAGCCCGTAATCGCTGCGGAAAACAAAATTACGGCTAAGCTCTTTAGAAATAAAACTTGCAATTTCATCAAACGGAACATGAAATAAATCTTCTCGTTCCCAGTTCACATGCTTGCTCATCAGGTTAAATGCAATTCCTTTCTCAGCTTTAGCAAAAATAATTTTAAGTGCTGAACATAGATAAATGAACATTTCCTCATAACTTAAATCGCGTTTTTCTGTGAAAGCGCCATTGGCAACAATGTAATCATAGATTGGTAAACTGCCTGAATTTTCAAGTATATCAAGGCAATAGAAATTTTGCTGAGGGAATTTTTTTTTGCTTAATGCCACAAATTTTTCAGAGATATCAAGCCCTGAATAAGCTATTCCCGAAATTTCTTCGCGCTGAATGTATTCAAGCAGATGGGCTGCTCCGCAACCGAAGTCAAGTAGTTTCGCATGCTTCAGATTTTTTTCCCTGTGCAAAAACAAATCGCACATTACACGGTACCGCTTGTTTACATCTTCAGCTTTAGGCCAATCAACGCCTAAATGAGTGTCTCCATGCTTGTCTAAACAATCTTCGTAATGCTTTATAATTGTATTGTATTTTTTTTCGTTGCTCATACAAAATCATATTCGTTCAACAGTTCAGAAATTTTTTCGGGAGTGTTAAACATCATCACATCTATTATGGAAAGCCAAGATACAAAATCATTTTTAAATTGCGGGTAATTGATGTTACGTGATTTAAGGAATTTAAGCGATATGCCCTTTTCAGCGAAAAAATCTTTGTTGTAAATTTCCATTCCGCCAATGGGATTAACATAAATGTCAGCCGTTTCCTGCTTGCAAACATGAGCAATCCGTTCAGCACCTTTCAAGTTCTGATTGTTATATACTGATGAACTTTTTATGATTTCAGTTTTTATTTCCAGGTAATTTACCAAAACCTCAATACTGTTTTGAATAAAGATATTGAGTCTTGGTTCATCAAAGTCAATGATGTTTTTCACAACCGGAAATACAGTTTCAAACTGTTGGGCATTTTTGTAATTAAGTTCAATAGTTTTCAGTAAAACACCTTTCCATTTTGTTTCAGCAGAAAGTTCCAGTTCATTTATTCGCTTGTTTTGACTTGCTTCTTTTAAAGGGATGCTGAATAAATGTGATTTCCCGCTCACCAATATGTTATTCCGGTTTATCCAGCCCCGTTTTATATAATTAACATCATCAAATAGTACGAATTTATCTACCGCATTTATTAATTGAAAATATCCGATGTAAGGAAAAAGGTAAGGCTGAACTATAGCAACTTTCATCCTTTTATTATAGATACTATTTTCCGCGCCTCATCCTCTGAAAGACTGTGGTATAGTGGCAAACACATTACCCGTGATGCAATGTTTTCGGCAATGGGCATGGGTTGATTTCCGGTATAATTCAACGTGTTTAGTGAAGGGTAAAAATATCTTCGGGGAAAAATGTTTTCACAATTCAATCTGTCGCGCACAACTAATAATTCAGTTTCCGTTTTAAAAAGTAAAGGGTAATACGAATAATTGTATTCCGTATTAGTTCTCAGATCTGGTTTTTCCAATCCTGAATCTTTTAGAAGCGTGTCATAAAGTTGTGATATAATTTTTCTTGCCTGAATCAATTCGGGAACTTTCGGCAAAACACAAAGCCCCATAGCAGCATTGAATTCAGATGCTTTTCCATTGGTTCCGTAACTGTGAAATGCTTCAGGGCCGTTGTGACCGAAGTTGCGCAGGTAGGAGATTTTATAAGCAAGTTCATCGTTGTCGGTAACAATTGCACCGCCCTCAATAGTGTGAAAAAGTTTGGTGGCATGAAAGCTTAAAATGGAAGCATCACCATAATTTAAAACTGACTTACCATTATAGTTTACGCCAAAAGCATGGGCTGCATCATAAATTATTTTCAGGTTGTTTTCATTTGCAATAGTTTTAATTTCTTCAATATTACAAGGGTTTCCATAAACATGTGTGGCAAGTATTGCACTGGTTCTCGGAGATATTTTTCTTCTTATTTCATCGGGGTTAATGCAAAGATTTCTCTCATCAATATCAGCAAAAACAGGAACACAATTTTCCCAAACTATTGAGGTAGTTGTTGCTGCATAAGAAAAGGGTGTGGTGATAATTTCGTTTTTTAATTCCAATGCCCTTATTGCAATTTGCAAAGCAATAGTGCCGTTGTTGATTAGCAATAAATGTTTTACTCCAAGAAATTTTTTCAGTTTATCTTCTAACTCAAGCAAAAGTTTACCATTGTTGGTTAATTGCCCGCGATCCCAAATTCCTTCAAGGTATTTTGAATACTCATCAATGGAAGGCAAATATGTTTTGGTAACGTTAATTTGCTTCATCTATAGTAGCCTGTTTAATCGTAAAAGGAAGAAAAGTTGGTCGCACTGCGCCTTGCCACTTGCCGAACCAGTCGGTTTTATCGTTGCGGTAATCATTTATTTCAAACGAAATACATTCCTGTAAATGATATAAAACTTTAGGTCCATTTGCATCCATAATCATAATGTTTACAAAATAATTTCCGTCATTCATAAAATCAGAAGGGATTTTTAAAATACTTTCTATCAATCCTTTT
>CAMDBK010000071.1 GCA_945889235.1 Chitinophaga pinensis | reverse complement strand
GCAATATCCTGTTTAAGGATTTCACGCAAAACCAACATTTGTTCTTTGGCATAATGCTCACCAAACTGACGCAGAAAAAATGCTTTTACATAATCAAGTTCGGCCTTCAGTACACGGTTATCTGCTTTCATCACCGCAGCTGTAAGCACTAATAAACTTACCGCAAAATCACCTGGGCGTGAAGTGTGTTTTCTGTAATTGGGTTCATGACGCTCAACACTTAACTCATCTGAGTTATCGTAAATTGAACCCAGCACAAAGCCGAGTATTCCTCCAACGGGTCCGCCAAAAGCCCAGCCCAGCCCACCTGCAAGCCATTTACCGTAGTTCATTTATTCTTTTGTCCAGTTAATAGTTTCTTTACAGAACTCAGCCATTTTCATGGAACTTAGAACCTGTTTGTATAAACTTTCGGTTGACTTAACAGAATCCATTCCCCCGTCTAACAAGGAGACATCGCATGTAGTCATTGATGTTTTATTTATTGAAGGAAGCATGTAATGATAATACTGTCCATCTTTTTCTTCCTTTACATAAAAGAAAGTTTTCCCATCTATTACCGTAACCCAACCGACAAGATTATCAGTTTCTAATGAATACATAGTACCTCGTTCAAGCACTGCTACATCATACGAGTAATCATCCCTCTTTTTAATCGAGACTTTTTTAACCTCAGGGTCTTCTTCTTTATTAGTCCATGTTCCTATCAGGGCTTTGTCAATCTTCTCGGTTCCAGGTTTTCCAAGCGGATATTCAATACCAACCGGACAACCGTAAAAGGTCATAATTATTACTGCAACGGCAGCATAGGAGAGTATTTTTTTCATGTTTATTTAATAATTAATTATTCAACAAATGTAGGACAAATATTCAGCTCAATAAAATAGAAATATGAGATGGAAATATTAAATAAGATTTTCAAAACATCGTTAATAAAATGACAAAAAAAACGTTCTGTAGTTAACAGAACGCTATTTTTAAAGAAATCAGAAATTACTTATTGGCAATTTTCATCTCCTCAAAGGTTTTATCATTAATAACCTTTATGGCTTTCTGTACTTCAGGACTTACTTTATTTATCACCTGAAAAAATGCTTCTGTCTGCCAGAATGTACGTGCAATGTATGCTTTGATGCGGTTTTTAAGATGTGCACCTGAAATTTTTATTCCTTCTGTTTTTATCTGTTCAGGTGATTTATCGCCTGCAATTTTTTTATTCAAAACTTTAATATCTTCACCGTCTTCATCAACAACAGTAATGGAATCAGCTTTTGATTTTTCAGCAAGATGCTTATCTGCATACGCCAAAAACTCATCAAACAACTTTTGATTTACCTCAAACTTTTTATCAAACGTTTCAAAGTTGGGATACAAACTGGCAAATTCTTCACGCTTATTGTCGGTATATTCATTCACAAAATCATTTAAAATTCCTTGTGCATAAATTTCAGTCAGGAATTTTGAATTCTCAGAAGTATCTAAAGGCATAAAAATATCAGGCATAATTCCGCCACCGCCAAATACCACACGGTTATTAGGAGTATAGTATTTGAGTGAATCAGCAAGATGTATGCTGTCCTGATGAAAAAGTTCACCACTTGCTACACGCCTTTCATCTTCTTTGCGGTATTCATCAATTCCTTCTTCATAGGAGCGTTGTATGCAACGCCCCGTTGGCGTGTAGTAACGTGCTGTTGTAATTTTCAGCCATGAATTATCACGCAAACGAAATGGCCCCTGTACTAATCCTTTTCCAAACGACCTGCGCCCGATTAATAATCCTCTGTCCCAATCCTGCACTGCGCCTGAAACAATTTCAGAAGCCGAAGCCGAACCTTCATCAATCAATACAACCAGCTT
This sequence comes from Chitinophaga pinensis, assembly GCA_945889235.1. Taxonomy (GTDB): domain Bacteria; phylum Bacteroidota; class Bacteroidia; order SXHM01; family SXHM01; genus SXHM01. The sequence goes on along the minus strand of CAMDBK010000071.1, from coordinate 8,910 downwards.
GCCTTGTTCAAATGAACCGCGCGTGGTAGCTATATATTCACGCTTAGGACTTGAAACACCTTCAGTGTATACAATCATTTCACGGTCTTTCAGAAATTCATCGGCAAGTTCAATCGATGTTTTAAGATAACCGCCTGAATTTCCGCGAAGGTCCAATACCAGATGTTTTACATTTTTTGCTTTCAGTTTATCAAGCCCTGCACGGAATTCATCCATAGTTGTTTCTGCAAAACGATTTACTTTAATGTATCCTATTTCAGGTGTTAACATGTAAGAAGCATCTACACTGAAAATTGGAATTTTATCGCGCACAATGGCGTATTCAATCAACTCTTTCAAACCGCGTCTGTAAATGCTTACGTTTACGGTTGTGCCTTTATCGCCACGCAATTTCTTTATTACATCGTTGTTGGTAATTTTTATTCCTGCTACGCTTTTTCCTTCAATCTTTACAATCTTATCACCTGAGCGAATACCAAGTTTTTCAGACGGTCCGCCTGAAATTGGTGATTGTACTACAATGGTATCGCGTGTAATATTAAACTGAACACCTATTCCTTCAAAATTTCCCTGCAACGGTTCATTCATTTTTTCATATTCTTCTGCTGTATAATATTCACTGTGCGGGTCAAGGTCTTTCATCATTCCTTTTATTGCATCTTCCACCAATACATTTAAATTAACGGTATCAACATAGCGGGTTTTTACCAATGCCAGCACATCATCAAACTTGAGTTTGGCTTCATCAGTAATCGTTCTTTCCTGCGCAGTAATATTCTGAGAATTGAAAAGAAAAATTCCTGAAACGAAAAGGATTGTAATTTTTTTGGCTGTTGTGTTCATCATAAAAGAGCTTTCTACTTATTTTTTTGTAAATTAAGGATACTAAGGTAACGCTTTAAACAGGGTTATATTACAATTGTTCTGTTAAAAAATGCTAAATGATTACGAAATAAAGGATTTTAAAGTTCGTTTTAATATTGAAATTCCGGAGAACCCGTATTGTCAAGCATTGAAATTTCAGTGCATTTATTTCCCTACGGTTAATTCTATTTTACCATATTTGCATCCTCATTTTAATTAGCTGATTTGATGATTAGCAAAGTTAGCTGATGAACATTCAAAACCCTCTAAACATTCACAACTTTCTCAACATATAAATAAGCATGGCAGCAGCAGACGATAAAAAAATAATTTTCTCGATGGTGAAAGTCAGCAAGACTTTTCCACCACAAAAACAAGTGCTGAAAGACATTTACATCTCTTTCTACTATGGCGCTAAAATCGGAATCATCGGTTTGAATGGTTCCGGTAAATCAACCCTGCTGAAAATAATTGCAGGTGTTGAAAAATCATTTGACGGTGAGGTAGCTTTTTCACCCGGCTACAAAGTAGGTTACTTAGAACAGGAACCAAAACTGGACGACACTAAAACAGGAAAAGAAATTGTGATGGAAGGCGTGAAAGAACTGGCCGACATCCTGAAAGAATACGAAGAGGTGAACAACAAATTTGCCGAGCCTATGAGCGATGAGGCGATGGATAAACTCATCACCCGTCAGGGACAACTCAATGATTTGATTGACCAACATAATCTTTGGGAATTAGATAGTAAAATTGAACGTGCTATGGATGCGTTGCGTTGTCCGGAAGGCGACCAATTAGTTGGAACCATGTCGGGTGGTGAGCGCAGAAGAATCGCGCTGTGTCGCTTGTTGTTGCAGGAACCTGAAATTCTTTTACTAGATGAGCCAACCAACCACCTGGATGCCGAATCAATTGACTGGCTGGAGCAACATTTGAAACAATACAAAGGCACTGTTATCGCCATCACCCACGACAGGTATTTCCTCGACAATGTTGCCGGCTGGATTTTAGAACTTGACCGCGGTGAAGGTATTCCCTGGAAAGGAAATTACAGCGCATGGCTTGAACAAAAAGGAAAACGTTTAGCACAGGAAGAAAAGACCGAAAGCAAAAGACAAAAGACACTTGCCCGTGAGTTGGAATGGGTGCGCATGGGTCCGAAAGGCAGGCAGGCGAAGCAAAAGGCAAGGCTGGGCGCATACGACCGTATGTTGAATCAAGATGTAAAAGCAACAGAGGAAAAGTTGGAAATCTACATCCCGAACGGACCGCGTTTAGGTAGCGAAGTAATTGAAGCCATCAATGTTTCCAAGGCTTATGGTGATAAATTATTGTATGAGAATTTAAATTTCAAATTGCCGCCTGCCGGAATTGTTGGAATTATAGGACCAAACGGTGCAGGTAAAACAACGTTGTTTCGTTTAATTATGGGACAGGAAAAAGCAGACAAAGGAGAATTTAAAGTAGGAACAACCGTGAAAGTTGCTTATGTTGACCAAGCACACTCGGAGATTGATCCGGAGAAAACTGTTTGGGAAACCATTTCAGGAGGAAACGAAATTATAGAAATGGGAAACAGAAGTCTGAACTCACGTGCTTATGTATCACGCTTCAACTTCAACGGACAAGATCAAGGAAAAAAAGTAAAAATACTTTCAGGCGGAGAAAGAAATCGTTTGCATTTAGCAATGACCTTGAAACAGGAAGCCAACGTATTACTGTTGGATGAACCTACCAACGATATTGACGTAAATACACTTCGCGCCTTAGAAGAAGGTCTGGAAAGTTTTGCAGGTTGTGCGGTGGTTATCTCTCACGACCGTTGGTTCTTAGACCGTATCTGCACACACATTCTTGCCTTTGAAGGAAATTCGCAGGTATATTATTTTGAGGGTGGCTATACCGAATACGAGGAAAACCGTAAGAAGCGAATGGGTGATGAAACTCCGCATCGTATTCGTTATAAAAAATTGGTAGTATAAATTGTGTCATCCCGAGCGTAGTCGAGGGGCTATTATTATCGTATCTCGACTACTCTCGATGTGACAGAAAACCTGGCAAGATAAATACAAGCAATGATTGACTACCTAAAAAACAATCCTTTCTTCACAGGGTTACTTCTGGTAATCATAATTTTTATTGGCGTAAAAATCCCGTTTCTCAGTCTGCCATATTATTGGGACGAAGCCTGGATTTATGCACCTGCTATACGCACCATGGAAGAAACCAAGCTGGGTATATTACCCAACTCACTTCCACCGGAACTTTCGCGCGGACATCCTTTGCTGTTTCATTTCTTAGGTGCAATTTGGATGACAGCATTTGGAACATCAGTAACAGCTGGGCACTTGTTTCCTTTGCTGCTTTCAGTGTTGTTGTTTGCAGCAGTTTACCTGTTCGGGAAAAAGATTTTCCTAAGTGATAAAGCCGGATTTACTGCTGCATTTGTATTAGCTCTGCAGCCAATCTTTCTTGCACAAAGCGGTTTGCTGCTGCCGGAAGTTATGCTTGCGTTATTCTCATTGCTTACCTTTTATTTTTACCTTGACAATAAACGAATACTTTATGTTTTTGCAGGCATATTAATGCTCTTCACAAAAGAAACCGGGTTAACAGTTATTGCTACGCTCCTGCTCTGGACTTTACTGGAGGCGATGTTTTCAATCGATGGAAAAAAATGGAAAAAGTTTTTTGTAAGCTCCATTATTATTGCACTGCCACTTATTCCGTTTATCGCTTATCTTGCTTATCAAAACATGCTTCAGGGTTGGTTTATTTTTCCTGAACACATCGGTTTAATTTCAGGAAGTCCTGCGGAAATTTTAGGCAAGGCAGAACGTTATTTGGTTTATATTTTTATTCATCAGGGCAGAAACATACTTACCTTCTCTACTATTATCGCCTTGCTGGTTGTGCCTTTCAGCGGCAGAACGCTTGAGCCGAATGAAAGTAAGGCGGTGCTGGTTTTACTACTTTATATTTTTGTTTACCTCATTTTCAGCAGCCTGAATTTTTATTCTGACCGCTTTACCATGTCAGTTATTCCGGTGCTTGCTTTGTTGTTTGCATTCAGCATTAACAAAGCGCTTGATTTCAACTGGGTGCCTTGGGTTGTACTGGTAATAGTTGCCGGTTTGCAATGGCAGGAAATAAACAAGCGCAGCAGTTGCGACCACAATCTTGGTTATGCCGATGAAGTTGAAACCAATCAAAAAGCGATTGCATACTGCGAGGAAAAAAGTTTGCAAGACAATATTTTCTACGGCAATTTTCTGATGGAGCGTTATATGGAAAACCCTTATTCGGGCTACGTTACAGAAGATGATATATTTTCAGATATTAGTGGAGTTTTTACCGATAAAACCAAGTATGCTGTTTTCTCGAATATTGAAAACAAAGACAATTACGAGTTCTTAAAAACCACCAAACGCCTGAAACTGCTAGAACGCTTTGAAAGGCGCAATGCGTGGACGGAGGTTTACAAAGTGGAGAAATAATTAATTCTACAGTCTTTTTCTTTTGCCACAGATTTCACAAATTTCTGCTGATTTTGGCGGAGAATATTTGATAATCGTTTCAAGTCATAAATACAATCTGTGGTTGAAATCTGTGCTAATCAGTGAAATCTGTGGCACTAAAGAAAACCACAAATTGTATATTTGCCCACAAACAGTAAAGAATTGAAACCATCTATCCCAAAAGGAACACGCGATTTTTCACCACAGGAAATGGTGAAACGTAATTATATTTTTGATGCCATACGCTCGGTTTACCAGCGCTACGGCTATTTACCTATTGAAACACCATCAATGGAAAACACCGAAACGCTGATGGGAAAATACGGAGAAGAAGGAGACAGATTGATTTTCAGAATTCTTGACACCGGAAATCCTTTTGAACAATTCAGAATATCAGATGAAAACTTTAAAGTTTCAAATATTTCAGGCAAAGCACTTCGCTACGATTTAACAGTTCCCTTTGCACGTTATGTAGTCATGAACCGAAATGATATAACTTTCCCTTTCAAACGCTACCAGATACAACCCGTGTGGCGTGCAGACCGCCCACAGAAAGGGCGATACAGAGAGTTTTACCAATGCGATGCCGATGTAATTGGAAGCAACTCACTTTTAAATGAGGTGGAATTAATTCAGATCATTGATGAAATTTTTTCAAAATTAAAAGTTGGTGTTACCATCAAAATCAATAACAGAAAAATACTAAGTGGCATTGCAGAAGTAATTGGTGAAAAAGATAAAATAATAGACATCACAGTTGCTATTGACAAGTTGGATAAAATTGGGGTAGATGCTGTAAACAAAGAGTTGCAGGAGAAAGGCATTTCACAAACTGCATTTATAAAACTACAACCACTGATTACTTTCAAAGGAAATACAACTGAAAAACTTGCGCTGTTAAAATGGGTGCTTGCTGATTCGGAAATAGGTAAAAAGGGGATTGAGGAATTAGAATATATTTTTGGGAAAATATCGAATGTCGAACATCGAATTTCGAATGTAGAGTTAGATATAACGTTAGCCCGCGGCTTAAACTACTACACCGGAGCAATTATAGAAGTAAAAGTAAACGAACCCAACAGCACCTTTACCGGCAGCATTTGCGGTGGTGGTAGGTACGATGACCTCACCGGTATTTTCGGTTTGCCTGATGTATCTGGTGTGGGTATTTCATTTGGTGCCGACAGGATTTACGATGTGGTTGAAGAACTTAAACTCTTTCCTGATTCAGCAGGTGCAACAACAAAAGTATTGGTTGTTAATTTTGGTGTAGCAGAAGAAAATTATGCCTTGCAGATTGCAAAGCAACTGCGCGAAGCAGGTATCAATACAGAGTTATATCCTGATGCGGCCAAACTTAAAAAGCAATTCGCTTATGCTGATGCAAACAAAATTCCTTTTGTAGTTGCAGCCGGAAAAGATGAAATAGAAAAAGGAATTGTATCGTTCAAAAACATGAGCAGCGGTGAGCAAAGCTCACTCGCTATTCAACAAGTAATTGAAAAATTACACTGAGAAAATCTTTTTCAGGTTCTCAATTCTATCATCAAGATTTTTGTTTTCATTTTCAAAATCATCACGATTTAGAAGTTTACCGCAAATACTGAAGTAGAATTTTATTTTGGGTTCGGTGCCTGAAGGGCGTACGGTTACTATGGTTTCGTTGGCACACACAAATTGCATCACATCCGATTTTGGCAAACCGGTTTCAACAACTACTCCTGTTTCGGTATTCTTAATAGTGTTGTTTTTATAATCTTTTACCAATACAACTTTTGCTCCGTCTAATTCAGATGGTGGTGTTGCGCGGAATTTTTCCATCATGCGGTTTATTTCTTCTGAACCCTCTTTGCCATTTTTTGTAAGTGAAAGTAAGCCTTCTTTATAAAACCCAAATTCAAGATACACATCAATCAAAAGGTTGTAAAGTGCTTTGCCCTGCGTGACTGCGTCATTCAGGCGGGCGTTATCCTTAGCCCATGCTGTCATTTCAGCAATGAGGGCGCAGGAAAGAATAGCATCTTTATCGCGGACAAAATCACCGGCCAGATAACCGTAGCTTTCCTCTCCCCCACCTATGAATTGTTTTTTGCCTTCTAAATTTTTAATCAATTCTGCAATGAATTTAAACCCTGTAAGCACATTATAACAATCTACTTTGTAAGTGTTTGCAATTTTTTCAATCAGCGAAGTGGTTACAATTGTTTTGGCTACAAACTGCTTGCCGTCCAACTTTCCGAGTTCGCTCCATCTACACAGTAAATAATAAACTAATAATGAACCGGTTTGATTTCCGTTGAGCAAAATAAAATTATTGTTATTATCTTTAACGGCAATTCCAACGCGGTCAGCATCAGGGTCGGTGCCAAGTACTAAATCAGCATTTTCTTCTTCCGCTTTTTTCAGCGCAAGCGCAAGTGCAGCAGGTTCTTCAGGATTAGGTGAATGAACGGTTGGGAAATTTCCATCGGGTTTGTCTTGTTCCGCAACAGTTAAAATATTGGTAAAACCAAATTCTTTCAGCAAGCGCGGAGCAAGGGTGATACCCGTTCCGTGAAGTGATGTGTAAACTATTTTTAAATCCTTTTGTCTTTGAATTGCTTCAGGTGAAAGTGAGAGCAACATCATTTTTGAAAGATATGCCGTATCAACTTCATCTTTCACCGTAAGAATTAATTTATCAATAGCATCAGCGTTTACATCTTCTATTCCTTTAATAGCCTGTACTTCCTTGATTATATTTTTATCGTGGGGTGCAACCAATTGTCCGCCATCATTCCAGTAAACTTTATAGCCGTTGTATTCTTTAGGATTGTGCGAGGCAGTAACCACAACGCCTGTGTGACAACGGTAATGCCTGATTGCAAAAGATAATTCAGGGGTAGGGCGCAACTCATCAAACAGATAAACCATAAAGCCATTTGCTGAAAATATCTCGGCAGTTTTGCGTGCAAACAATGCGCTGTTGTTCCGCGAATCATAAGCTATAGCCGCTTTCAGCAGTTCACCGGGATACGTTTTTTTCAGGTAATTACACAAGCCCTGTGTAGCCATTGCCACAGTATAAATATTTACGCGGTTGGTGCCAACGCCCATAATACCGCGCAGTCCGCCCGTTCCGAATTCAAGGTCGCGGTAAAAACTTTCTTCCAGTTCTTTTATATCGTTATCAATCAGCCACTGCACGCGGTTGCGTGTTTCCTCATCATAAGCAGGATTAAGCCACTGTTTTGCTTTTGAAAGTATTTGCTCACTCATTATAGTTGTTTAGGGGTTTGTAGTTTGAGGGTTTTAAATGTTTAGGTCTTTCGAACTTTCAACATTCTAAACTCGCAATCCGCAAAAGTAAAATATATCAAGGATTTTTATTGAAAACCTTATCTTCGCTGCCCTTAATTATTACAACAACAACTAAAAACATGAAAAAAATAATTCTTTTCTTAGCTCTTACAGCAATCTATTCAACCTCATTTTCACAAACGACTGAAAGTTCTGAAGCAGAAAAAAACCTTACCAAAGCATCTGAAAACCTGAAAGCAAAAAAATATCAGGATGCACTTTTATCCATTGTTAAAGTTAAGGAAGAAATAGTAAAGCTAATTACTGATCAACTAGTATTAGCTTTACCAAAAACAATTGACGGTTGGAATCAAAATCCTTCTACAAGTCAAGGGGTAGGAACACTAATGTCAATGACACCAGGAGAAATAAGTACATCGCGCACGTTCAGTTCTCCATCTCTTATAAAAACTTCACTAGCAGCAACAAATACTATAAAATCGACTCCTACTGGAACAGGGGTTGATAATTCATCAAGAATATTAGCTCCTATTGATACACCTGAAATGCATGTAGTTTCTGAAGATCCTTCAATTAGAGTTACAATTACCAATAATGCCTTGTGGGCAAACGAAGTAACTTCAGCTCATACAATTGTTACGAATGAAAATCAAGCACCTACAGCGTATTCAATGGTTGCAATGGAAGGCGCAATTAAAGTTTCAGAATTCAGGGCACTTGAGCGTTTTAACAGTAATATGAAATCAGGAAGTGTTACCGTTATTGCGGGGGCAGGTGTTATAAAAGTTGATGGTAATAATATTGACAACAAGGATATTCTTCTAAAATTCGCAAATGCCATTGATTACAAATTGGTGAAATCAGTTTTAGGAGAATAAGTGAATTACCAATTTCTAATTACTAATTTCTAATTCCTAAATACATCTTGGCTTCAATATATTTCAACGAAGAACACGAGCTTTTCCGCCAGAGCGTTCGCCAGTTTATAGAAACGGAAGTGGTACCCAGTGCCAATGAATGGGAAGAAAAGCAGCAGGTTGATAAAGCCATCTGGAAACGGATGGGCGATTTGGGTTTTTTGGGAATTAATTTTCCGGAAGAATATGGCGGCACTGCTGCGGACTTTTTTTACAGCATTGTATTAATGGAAGAAATGGCGCGCTGCACCATGGGCGGCTTTGCGGCTGCACACGGTGTGCATCAGTTTATGGCTACCGCGCATTTG
>CAMDBK010000070.1 GCA_945889235.1 Chitinophaga pinensis | reverse complement strand
AGAGAAAGAAAAAATAAAAGACTATAAAATTGAAATTTGTTTTTACGCCATAAAAAAACAAAGCCTGGCAGCGAAAGCAATGCAACAGGTGTATAAACAAAAAAACCTTTTCTATAGCTAAATAAAAAATTAATCAGTTGTGGATTTGTCCAGTTAAAACCTTCATCAAAGTAAGTATAAACGAAAAATGAACCACATTGAATTTGATAAATTACCGGTTGAATAGCGGCAATACTCAGTGTTATAAGTGCTGAGAAAATCAGTGCAGATTTATCATTAATCAGCTTGTTAAATGCTGTTTTCAACTTATTGAAATCTCCTGCAAGAAAAGGTAATGAAAAAATGACGATGATGTTTACAGGCCTGATAAAGATAATAAAGCCCAAACAAAGGCTACAGAATAAAAAATCCTTTATAGCAAGTCCTGAGAAAAATTTCTTTGAGTGATAAACAAAAGCACTTATAAAGGCAAATGAGTAAATATGTGACAGGCAGGGTTCACTTGAAGCATAGTGAAATAAGTTTGTTGCAAAAACCAATACAATTAAAATCAGGGATGATGCTTTTTCTGTTGCTCCATAACTTTTCAAAAACTTTAAAATATAAATCAAGCCCATTAAAAGGAAAACAATTGATGCTATATTAATAGCAATAAAATAAGGCAGTGAATATCCATCTGCCGGGTAATTGAAAAGTTTAGCATACAAGTGCCCTGCGAGAAAAAACGGAATTAGAGTAAATGCTGTTCCTGCATAATACTTATCAATTGTTTTACCGTTATATGTTACTCTGTAATCAGCATATTTTTCAGGGTTGTAATATTTCTGAATAACTGAATCATGGTAAGCAAAATTTAAATCATGGTAAATAAAAACTGCCGGCAGATACGCATAATAACCGGTTGCATCATTTGTTTGAATTGCTGAGGCATAATACTTTTCACTCCAATGTAAATTGGAAGATACCACTACGGTAATTATTATAATAAATGGAATAATAAGTTTGTAAAACACCGCTACAAATAAACAAAAAAACAGCCCCGGTAAATTTACCGGGGCTGCCTTTATTAAATTATTGAAGTTTTACTTCACAAAAAACTTCCTGTTCACAGAAGTAAACTCATTACTGATATTGATAAAATAAATTCCTGCTGATGCACGGGCATCAAGTGAAACAGTATTAGTTCCTTTACCGAAAGAAGTAGTTCTGCTCATAAGTGTTTTACCTAAAGCATCAATAATCGTAATGATATAATTTCCGTTATGAGGAGCGTTTATTCCAAGATTGATATTTCCCTGAACATCAGTTGTAGCATATGAAATAGTCAATTCATCTTGCGCACCGCCACAGTTAACAGAAACAATATCAGAGTATTTTGATGAACCGTCATAATCTGTTTGTTTCAATCTGTAATAGGTAGTGCCTGCAAAAGGTTTATCATCTGTTGTACTGTAATTGATGATATAATTGCTGTTTGAAGATCCGGGAATTGTTTTCAAGACCTCAAAAATATTGGCATCCACACTTCTTTCAATAGTGAAAAAGTTATTATTGGTTTCTGATGCGGTAGTCCAATTAATTTCTGTCCTGTTATTGTTACAACTTCCGCTGAAAGCGATTAATTCAATTGGAAGTGGGTTACTGTCGTCCATCAATGTCCATACACCATTGTAGTCACCACCGGTTGCAAGAACAACTGAAATTGTATTTGTAGTAGGTTGTGCAAACGCAGGACTGGTAAGCCAATCGGTCCATTGATGCGAATCAGGGTTATAGGCCCTTACAATCAAATGCTCTTTATCAATGTGATTGGCAGTGTTTGTATAATCAACTTCACCGTATTTAAAAACATATTCAATCTGCGGATACGTATTAAAAGCAATGTTTTCAATGTTGTTATTCACTATCCAGAAACGGTCAACTGCACGGTGATAAGATTCTTTACCTGCAGCATTTGTCAATTGTGCAACTCCATCAGGCAAAGGAATGTTTTGTGGATTGGTAGGGTAGGTGATAAACTGAACCCGTCCCATCATGCCACCTGTTCCAAGCGTGTTAATGTTGTATTTAAAAGTAAGGTCAGATGAAGTAGTTTCGTTTGTTCCGAATGGCAGAACATAACTTCCGGTACGGTTGCCGATATTCCAGTCAACCACTCCATAAGAACCGGGAAATGTTTCGCTGATGATACGCCCGTTTTGTGCAGTTGTAATAGCATTGCTCATTGAGTTTTCAACAAACAAAGTCATTGTGTTTAATGAAAGACTCGCATTCTGAATATGAATAGTATTCAGAATTTTTATGTCGTTATAAAGGGATGTTCTTCCGCCATTAAGTACAAGGTTATAAAACTCAGTTTCATTTCCGCCACCAATTACATGATCAGCGCCATTGATACTGACTGTTGAATTTCCGGCAATAAAATTTGATGAAGAATAATTGAGAAAATTACCTGAAAGGTTCAAACTGTTTTCCTCCATTGTAAGTGTTCCGTTTCCTGAAATGCTGAGATTACCCGAAACATTAAGAGCAGCAGTTCCTATCATTTGTAAACTTGCACCATCAACATCCAGATTATGGCATGAAGCGTTACCTGATGTTATTTCAAGTCCGTTAATTCCTTCTGCATTTATAACAACATCTGTAGTTTGAACAGGAACTGAAAGATCATCCCAGTTAGCACAGTCAAACCAATCGCGACTGCTTGCTCCGTTCCATTTTCCTGAAACAGTTGTTCCCGGAAGTTGAGTAATATTTTGACCTGATGAATAAATTGTTCCCGCTGAAGCAAATTCCTGACTTCCTGAATAGGCGCTCCAGTTTAAACTGTTGTTTACACGTTCAATCCACTCTTTTTGAGTGGCAGCAGAAAGTGAACCAGTATATTTTAAATAGTCTGAAGCAGCACCTGTAAAGCTAAAGCAATCAGTTCCGGGATAAAGATTGGATTGGTTGGAAGTTCCGTCAGCCTGCCATCCAGATGCTGTGCTGAATGAGTTAATTACCTTTCCGTTGGTATAATTTGCATTATTACTTCCGCTTAAATTAGTCCATGATCCGCCCTGTAAAAAGAAAATCTGATCACCACCGTTATTGATATCAAAGGCATTACCAACGCTCAGGTCGGTAAACTGCCATGCGTTATCAGGATAAACTGAAATGTAACTTCCGAAAGCAAAACGAAAGGTAATAACTGTACCTGCCGGAATATCTGCTCCCGTTCTTGTAATGCGAATTGTTCCTTCGCTGTCTCCCCACGAATGAGCATTCTGGCGTTCCCAACCGTTATCTGTTATTTCAAAAAAAGTTCCGTTTGTAATGTTTTTAAAACATACGAAACTAAGCTCATCTTCACCCGCAATACCTGAAACAAGTCCATTGTCGGCATTCACTGCCAACACAAGAATATCACCTTTTTCAAGAATGGTGGGATTAGCTAAAGCCACGCTGAGCGTGGCAATCAGGAAGAATAAAGCTGCTGAAAGTTTGGTAAAAATTTTCATTGGCATATTATTTAGGTGCTTAAAGTTACGAAAAAATGTTGAAAGTCAAGTGTTTTAACATATATTTTTCAACAACACATTGTAGTTATCAACTGGGAAATTTCCGAAACTTTTGTTTTACCGATAACTATTTTACTGCTTGTGCTTTGTTTTCCTATCTTTGCGCTCCGATGAGTTTTGTCTATCCCGAATTTCTCTTTGCACTCTCGGCTCTTTCCATTCCCGTTTTTGTTCACCTTTTCAACTTCAGGCGTTTTGTTACGGTTTACTTCAGCAATGTGCAGTTTCTGCGCGAAATAAAAATTGAAACACAATCGCGTTCACGATTAAAACACTTGCTTGTGCTGGCTGCAAGGCTGCTGACTATTGCTTGTTTGGTTTTAACTTTTGCACAACCTTTTATTCCTGCAAAAAATTCTACAGCTCACACACCAGAAGGTGCTGCAAGTATTTTTGTAGATAATTCGTTCAGCATGGAAGCTAACGGAAACAGCGGAACCATGTTGGATGAAGCTAAAAACAAAGCGAAAGAAATTGCTACGGCATTTCAACCATCACAAAAATTTCAGTTGCTCACGAATGATTTTGAAGGTCATCAGCAACGATTAGTGAACCGTGAAGAGTTTCTGCAATTACTGGAAGAAGTAAAAATCAGTCCTTCGGTAAAAACTATTTCAGAAATTTATTCAAGACAAGCGAATGCCTTGAAATCACATGGAAATCAAGGAGGTAGCGCGTATATCATTTCTGACTTCCAGAAAAGCGTGAGCAACATTGAAGAGATAAAAGCTGACTCTAATATTTCTTGTTTTTTCATTCCTGTTACGCCAATAAAAAATAATAATCTTTTTATTGACTCTTGTTGGTTCTCAACACCCATCCGCCAGATTAACCGTCCTGAAGAATTGAAGTTACGGATTAAAAACATCTCAGATGAAGAGTATGAAAATATTCCCGTAAAACTGATGATAAACGGACAACAGAAAGCGTTGGCAAGCTTTTCAATTGCTGCACAATCTGATGTTGAAGTTCCGCTTTCATTCACACTTTCCGAAACGGGCTTACAACTTGGTGAACTCAGTATCACTGATTATCCTGTAACCTATGATGATAAATTTTATTTCACCTTTAGTGTGGCGAAAAACATTCCTGTCCTCTGCATTAATGGCAAGGAAGAAAGCAAATCCATCCGCTCACTTTTCGGAAATGATCCCTATTTTATACTTGACAACCAGAATGAGAAAAGTGTGAATTATTCATCCTTTGCTACTTATTCATTGATAATTGCAAATGAAGTTAACTCAATTTCTTCAGGTTTGGCACAGGAACTGAAACGCTTTGCCCAGGCAGGCGGAAGTGTATTGATTATCCCAGCTCAGAATTCCGATATAAATTCTTACAACGAATTATTGCTTTCCCTTGAAGCCGGACGCATTATTGGAAAAGACAGCATCAATACAAAAGTGAGCAGCATTAATTACCAGAGTGAAATTTTTACCAATGTTTTTGAAAAACAAAAAGAGAATAAAAACCTTGACCTGCCTATAGTTTCTAAGCATTATATAATTTCAAAAAACACCAAAACACTGGAAGAAGTTCTGATGAAACTCAGCAACGGTGAAAGTTTTCTATCGAAATATGCCTCAGGAAAAGGCAATGCTTATCTTCTTTCCGTTAATCTTTCTGATGAGTTCAGTAACTTTCAAAGGCATGCACTTTTTGTCCCCGCACTTTATAATATTGCATTGTTCAGTCAGCCTGTGCGCCCGCTTTTTCAAACCATTGGTAAAGAAAAGTCAATAGAATTTCCCAACACTGCTATTGCAGGTGAAAGTGTTTACCGCATTACAAACTTTGATAATCAATTTGAAATAATTCCAGAACAGAAAATTATCGGACCGCTTACCTCTGTTGTGTTTGGCAATCAATTGAAAGAAGCAGGCAATTATTTGCTAAAAGCTAAAAACGATACACTGTTTGGACTTTCTTTTAATTACGACCGAAAAGAATCTGTACTGGAATATTTCAGTAATGAAGAACTTGAAAAGATGGCAGAAAAAGCTGGCAGCGAAAATTTCTCTGTAGTGCAAACAAATAATAAAAGTCTTGCAATAACTTTGACCGAACTGAATGAAGGAATAAAATTGTGGAAATGGTTTTTGTGGCTGGCGTTGGCTTTCATTATTTCAGAGGTGTTACTAATCAGATTATTAAAATAAATCAACATGGATATACTTATCAAATCCGCTAAAGTGGTTGACCCCGCTTCAAAGCATAACGGAAAAAACGTTGACATTCTGATACGAAAAGGAAAGATTGAAAAGATTGGTAAAGACCTGAAAACACAGAAAAAAATAAAAGTCTATGAGCAAAAAGGTTTGTGCGTTTCTCCGGGTTGGTTTGATATGAATGTGAATTTCCGTGAGCCCGGATATGAGCAGAAAGAAGATTTGATGAGCGGAATAAGAGCTGCTGCACAGGGCGGATTTACAGGAGTTGCGTGTAAGCCTTCAACAAATCCACCGCTTCACACAAAAGCAGAAATTGAATTTGTGAAAAATAAAACAAAGAATGAAATTGTAGATGTTTTTCCAATTGGAACTGTTTCAAAAGAACGGAAAGGAATAGAACTTGCTGAGATGTTTGACATGCAGAACGCAGGCGCTGTGGCTTTCTCAGATGGTAAGCAGGCTGTGGAAAACCCTCGACTACTCTCACTTGCCATGCTCTACACAAAAGGTTTTGATGGTCTGGTTATCAGTTTCCCTGATGATGCACGGATATCAGCTTCTGGAAAAATGAATGAAGGTGAAACCAGCACCACATTGGGAATACAGGGAATACCTGCAGTTGCGGAAGAATTGCAAATTTCACGCGATATTTTCTTAGCAGAATACAACGACACTGCTCTGCATATTTCTTCGGTAAGCACAGCAAAATCTGTAGACTTAATAAGACAAGCAAAAAAGAAAGTACTGAAAATAACTGTAGATATAACACCGCACCACCTTTCATTGGATGATAGTTTACTTACAGAATTTGACACCAACTATAAAGTAAAGCCACCACTGCGCGGAAAATCAGATATCAAAGCTTTGATAAAAGGTTTACAAGACGGAACAATTGATGCAATTGCAAGCGACCACAGCCCTGAAGATGAGGAAAACAAAAAAGTGGAATTTGATTATGCCGCTTTCGGAATAATAGGATTAGAAACTGCTTATGCTCTAGTGAATACAAGCCTTTCAGATGTGCTGACACAAGAGCAAATTATTGAGAAAACTGCAATCAATCCCAGGAAAATACTAAGGCTCAAAGTTCCATCTGTTAATGAAGGAAATGAAGCAAACCTTACACTGTTCAATCCTTCAGTGAAATGGACTTTCACTGAAAAGCATATCCGTTCTAAATCTAAAAACACACCTTTCATAGGAAAAACCTTTACCGGTAAGGCTTTGGCGATATACAACAACGGGCAGTTCAGCGAATGTGCTTGATAGTTTTTCACAAAGGCGCAAAGGACGCAAAGCGATAATGTAATCTCGGTTTTCTTTGCGACTTTGCGAGCCAAAATTCCCTACTTTTGCACGCTTATTAAAATACAGATGGACGATTTGAAAAAACAACTCAACACCGTTGAGGATGCAATAAAAGATATTAAAGCCGGTAAAGTGGTGATTGTGGTGGATGATGCCGACCGCGAAAATGAAGGTGATTTTATTACTGCCGCCAGAAATGCAACTCCAGAAGTCATTAATTTCATGGCGAGGCACGGGCGCGGATTGATTTGTGCTCCGCTTATTGAAGACCGTTGCGATGAACTCGGATTACAATTAATGGTAGTTGACAACACCGCCTTGCACGAAACACCCTTCACCGTTTCAGTTGATTTGATTGGATACGGATGCACCACAGGAATTTCTGCCAGCGACCGTTCCAAAACTGTGAAAGCACTTATTAACCCTGAAATAAAATCAGAAGAATTTGGAAAGCCAGGACACATTTTTCCGCTGAAAGCTAAGCGTGGTGGTGTGTTGCGTAGAACAGGACATACTGAAGCTACTATTGATTTAGCACGCATGGCAGGTTTTGAACCCGCAGGTGTATTAGTAGAAATTATGAATGAAGATGGCACCATGGCACGTCTTCCTGAATTAATAGAACTCGCAAAAAAATTCAACCTCAAAATTATTTCAATTGAGGATATGATTGCATACAGGCTTCGCACCGAATCATTGATTGAACGAGAAGTGCAGATAAAGCTTCCTACCAAAATCGGAAACTTTGATTTATACGCCTACAAACAAACCACAACCGGACAGGAACACCTTGCTTTAGTAAAAGGCGAATGGAAAAAAGATGAGCCGGTGTTGGTTCGCGTTCATTCTTCGTGCTTAACAGGAGACATTTTTGGTTCTTGCCGTTGCGATTGCGGACCTCAGTTGGAAAAAGCAATGGAGATGGTGGAGAAAGAAGGTAAGGGCGTAATTGTATATATGAACCAGGAAGGTCGCGGAATTGGTTTGCTTAATAAATTAAAAGCTTACAAACTTCAGGAAGAGGGAAGAGATACGGTAGAAGCAAATCTGGAATTAGGCTTTAAAATGGATGAACGCGATTACGGAGTTGGCGCACAAATTCTGCGCGACCTTGGCATTTCAAAAATAAAATTGCTGACAAATAATCCAACCAAACGGGCCGGTCTCATTGGCTACGGACTTGAAATAGTTGAGAATATTGCACTTGAAATAGAATCAAACGAACACAATAAACTGTATCTGCAAACCAAGAAAAACAAAATGGGACATGATTTAAAAATCAGCCATTGAGCAGGATTGTGAATAAAATTTTGAAAAATAAAATTTTGCCGTTGGTTTGAATAAGAATGATTCTATCTTTGCAGCCGCTTTAAAAAAAACGATTCCGTAGCTCAGCTGGTAGAGCATTACACTTTTAATGTAGTGGTCATGGGTTCGAATCCCATCGGGATCACCAGAAAGCAAAGCCCTGTCATAATATTATGACAGGGCTTTTTTATTTTTATTACTGTTGTTAAAACGTTTTTTAATTGGTTTTTTATCTAAAAACGTTTTCTATATTTGCGGCCAATTATTAATCATTAACCATAAATCTATAAAATGAAAACAACACAATTCAATTTCACAAAATTAATTTCAACAGTTAAGTATCTTGGTGTAGCAACTGTATTTGTTGCGGGTCTTGCCACTTTTTCAGGATGCGCTAAAAAAGGTTGTACAGATACAACTGCAGACAACTATGATGTTGATGCTACAGAAGATGATGCTTCTTGTATTCCTGCAAGAGATAAATTTTTAGGTACTTATACTATGTCAGGAACAGTAGCTTGCCCCGTTACAGGAAACGGAACAATCGGAGCAACTGCTACACCGATTTCTACTTCAAGTGCAGGTCCTTTAAAAATTACAATGACTCTTGGAACACTTCCTCTTGTTGCAACTGTAAGCGGATCAACTCTAACTATTGATAACCAAACTATAGGTGGTTTTGTATACACAGGAAATGGTACAATTAATGGAAGTTTATTAAACGTTACTATTAATGAAGAAGATGCTTCAGTTCCTGAAACTTGTGTTTACACACTATCAGGTTCAAAATAATCTGAGTTTTATATTTAAAAAAAGTCTCGCCTGAGGCGGGACTTTTTTGTTTTATCAAATTGATTAACGAAAAAAGGCTGCCCGATTGAGCAGCCTTTTTTAGTATTGAAAAGAACTATTAGTTCATTTTGTTTTTAAGTTTTCCACCTTTTTCTTCAGGTTTTACTTCCTGTCCGTTTTGTGTTCCACCTGTTTTGTTAATCAGTTTTCCTCCAGTTTTTTCAACTGCTGCTTCTTTTTTAACTTCTGTTTTTTGCAACTCTGCTTTTCTCTTTGCATCGGCAGCATCTTCTTTTGCTTCTTTAGCATCTTCTTTTGCATCTTTAAGTTCTGCTTTAGCTTCTTTAACAGCAGCTTCTGCGTCAGCAGCCGCTTGTGCTGCCTGTGCTGCAATTGCTGCCATTGAATCTAATTTTGTTTTTTCAACTGCTGCAATAGAATCTAACTTCTTTTGTTCAGCAGCTTTCTTTTCTGCTTCGCTGGGTCCGCAGGCTGCTACAGCCAACATTCCGCCAACTACTAATACTGATAATACTTTTTTCATGTTTGTTTATTTGTTTTAAGGTTAATGCACAAAAATAAATTTTTTATTCCAATTTAGAATGTTTTATCTTTCTTTGTGTTAAAATGAAGACACTAAATCTGAAAAATAGTTTCAATTGCCTGCTGCTTTTTTGCAGCATTATTATTTTGCTGCAGAGTTGCAGTAAAAGCGGCTGCACTGATTCTACTGCCGATAATTATGACCCTGATGCAACAACAAGCATTGATAATTGCATTCCTGCGCGTGATAAATTTATTGCACAGTATTCGGTTCAGGAGCAATGCGGAGTCAATTCATATACATATGATATTTCAATTGCTGCGGCAAGCCCCGGTAAGAAGAATGTAACTATAACTAATTTCGGACAACTTATAACTCCTGTACTTGCTGAAGTTAACGGAAGCCTGATTCAGATTACAGAAGCAACTTACGGCAATGTAATAATTGCAGGACAGGGTGAACTAAGTGGTAATATTTTAGTGTTGAGTTATTCTGCTATTGATGCCGGAACTGCAGATACACTCACTTGTTCAATTACCGCAACTAAGATTCAATAAGCTTCATCAGCGGTTCAGTCATTTTTTTCCAGCTGTAATTCTGCTTTACAAATTCATGTCCGGCAGTTGCAATTTTTTCAGCTTCATCTGCGTTATTCAGCAAATGCAGAATGGCATCTGCGTATTCCTGAGGTTGTTTGCAGACAATAATGTTTTCGTTGTTAGTTCCGCCAAGCGCGTTGTTGGCAAGTTCTGAAGTTATACACGGAACTTTCATTGCCATTGCTTCCAGTAATTTATTTTGCAAGCCAATGCTTATCTGCATGGGCGCAATAAAAAGTTTTGTTGAAGCATACGATTCGCGCATATCATCAACCCAGCCGCTGACTTCCACATTTTTACTTTGCAAAGCCAGTAAGCGTTTAACAGGATCGGTACCGGCAATCAGCAGTTTAATTTCGGGTTTTTGTTTTTTAACGAGTGGAAGAACTTCATTCACTAAAAACACTACGCTTTCTATGTTGGGCGGATACGCCATATTTCCGGTGAAAAGCAAATCGTATTCTTTTTCACGTTGTATTGGTTTGAAGTAATCTAAATCAACACCATTGGGCACAACAACAATTTTATCTTTTTCGGGATGGTCAATATTTTCCCGGTCCTGATTGGAAATAATTACTTTGTTTTCAAAGCGGTCAAAAACTTCTGTTTCATATTTTTT
>CAMDBK010000069.1 GCA_945889235.1 Chitinophaga pinensis | reverse complement strand
TATACATTTGTCCGGAATTTTTTAAGAATACTTCAGCAAAAGAAATGATACAATTTGAGAAACATATATTACCAAATGGTCTGAAAGTGATTGTGCACGAAGACCGCTCCACGCCTATTGCAGCCATGAATATTTTATATGATGTAGGTGCACGCGATGAAGACCCGGATAAAACCGGATTTGCACATTTATTTGAGCATTTGATGTTTGGCGGTTCGGTTAATATTCCCAACTACGATGAGCCTTTGCAGAATGTGGGTGGTGAGAACAATGCGTTCACAAGCAATGATATCACCAACTATTATTTAACGCTTCCTGCACAAAACCTGGAAACAGGTTTTTGGTTGGAAAGCGACAGAATGTTGAGTTTAGCTTTCTCAGAAAAAAGTCTGGAAGTGCAGCGCAGTGTGGTGATTGAGGAATTCCGTCAGCGTTATTTAAATCAGCCGTATGGTGATGTGTGGCTGAAACTGAAACCGCTTGCCTACAAAGTGCATCCTTATTTATGGAACACAATAGGCAAGGAAATTTCGCACATTGAAAATGCTACGATGGATGATGTGAAAGCATTTTTCAAAAAACATTACCTGCCTAACAACGCTATTCTTTCCGTTGCAGGAAACGTGAAAACAGATGAAGTATTGAAGCTGGCAGAAAAATGGTTCGGACCAATTGCGAAAGGCGAAAAGAAAGAACGCAAGCTTCCCGTTGAGCCAACGCAAACCGAAGAGCGCAAACAGGAAACCACTGCTGATGTGCCTTACGATGCTATTTACAAAGCATGGCACATGTGCGACAGAAAGAACCCTGACTATTACACATTTGATGTTATTTCAGAATTGTTTTCACGCGGAAAATCATCGCGCTTATATGTTGAATTGGTGAAAAATAAAAAGCTATTCAGTGAAATCAACTCTTACATTTCAGGGGATAATGACCCGGGATTGTTATTAATTGCAGGCAAAGTTTCAGAAGGAGTTGATATGAAAGATGCGGAAGCCGGAATACTTGAAGAGGTGAATAAACTGCGCTCAACTGTTGCTGAAGAAAACGAACTTCAGAAAATAAAAAACAACATGGAAGCATCACTTGTTTTTTCTGAAATGGGAGTGGAAGGGAAAGCGCTGAACCTCGCCATCTTTGAATTGGCAGGCGATGCAGAAGATGTAAATCGTGAGGCGGAAAAATATCAGGCAGTAAAAGTGGAACGGGTAAAAGAACTTGCTGAAAAAAATCTGGTGGATACAAATTGCTCAACACTTTATTATCACGCGAAGAAAAACTAAAGTCACCCCCGTCATTCCGAACTTGTTTCGGAATCTCAAATTAAGATGCTGAAACAAGTTCAGCATGACGAATAATAAAACTCAATATGGAAACCTTAGACAGAACCAAAGAACCCGCAGTAAAGCCCTTCCCTGATATTGAATTACAGGAAGCAGAACATATTACGCTTGCAAACGGATTACCGCTGCACATCCTGAACTCGGGAACACAGGATGTGTTGCAGATAGAATTTCTTTTTTCGGCAGGTGCGCTGAAACAGCCTGCACGTTTGGTTGCCGCCATGACCATTGAAGCCATAGGAGAAGGAACCGACACACTCACTTCAAAAGAAATTTCAGAGAAGCTGGATTTCTATGGTGCTTACATGAAAACCGATTCTTCACGCGATACACCTGCATTAGTTCTTTACACGCTGAGCAAGCATCTTGATAAAACCCTGCCTGTAATAAAAGATGTATTGCTGAACGCATCGTATCCCGAGAACGAATTAAAAACCTACCGTGAAAACAGCAAACAAAAACTGATTTCGGGAGAGAAGAAAGTATCAACGTTAGCTTCAAAGCTTATCTATGGAATGCTTTACGGAGAAAATCATCCGTTCGGATACCGTGTTATTCCTGAAGATTTTGATACAGTTACACGCGAACAGTTATTAGACTTTCATCGTGCGCACTACCGCACATTAGATTGTGATGTTATTATTTCGGGACGCGTTACTCCTCAAGTTATAGACACTTTTAAAAAGGAATTTGAAAGTGTTCCTGCAAAGATCTCGGCATTTAATAACAACACGCCCAACCCCTTACCCTCTTCTGATAAAAAACAGGTGCATGAAGTACCAAACGTTGTGCAAAGTGCTATTAAATTGGCTCGTCCGCTCTTCAGCAAAACACACCCTGATTATATTCCGCTACAGGTTTTGAATACAATCTTTGGCGGTTATTTTGGCTCCCGCCTGATGACTAATATCCGTGAAGACAAGGGCTATACCTATGGAATTGGCTCAGGCCTTGTTGCGCTTGGAACAACCGGAATTTGGTCAATAGGCAGTGAAGTTGGCGTAGAAGTAACCAAAGCAACACTGAAAGAAATCTATGCGGAGATGAAAATCCTACGCGAAGAACCTGTGTCTCAGGAAGAATTAGACACAGTGAAAAGTTATATGCTGGGAGTTTTCCTGAAAGATGTGGACGGACCATTTGCATTGGCAGAAAAATACATCAGTCTATTGAAATACGATTTAGATTATTCATACTACCAACGCTGGATAAAAACAGTGAAGAGCATTACTCCTGAAGAGATTCAGTCTTTAGCAAATAAGTATTTGCACGAGGAAGATTTTTATGAGTTGGTGGTAGGAAAAGTTTAATCATCCCTGTCCATAATTTCTTCCATTTTGAAAAATGTCTGTGCAAAGATATACCCTACAGTAAGGAGGAAGTAAATTATTAAACCTATTACAGGACTATAGTGCGCAACAAACAAGGGAATTACAGAAGCTAAAGCCAGCATTGTAGTTACTGTTCCACCTTTTTTCAGTTTTTTCTTATTCACTTTTGGATGAAAATAGTCGTTGTATTGGCAATAGCCTGACATTACTCCAAAAGAAATTCCTGTAGAAAAATATAAAACACCAAATACAATCACTGAACCTGAATTGTTCGGATAATCTCCGACAATGGCTGCCACAAAGGGAAATAGGCAAACACACATCAATAAAATATTGTTTATCCAGAACAATATCATATCTGTTTTTACTATAAGCCGGTAAAAATTGGTGTGCGCCACCCACAACTGTCCAACAAAAATAAAACACAATGCATAGCTAAATAACTTGTTTCTGATTTCAAATAAAGCATGGAATAAATCATCACTGGAATTATGATTGTGCAGTTCGGGAAGTGAAAGCTCAATCACCAACAGTGTAATTACAATTGCAAAAACACCGTCACTGAATGCCTCCAATCTTGGATTACTCTGAAAGGACTTTATGCTTTGATCATCTTTTTTCATTTCTCTATAAAATTATTGATTGACAAATATAAAATCACTAAACAGATTTTAAAAACTCCTTTACATTATCTACCAAATAATTAGTTGTCTGTAAATCAGAGAAGCCTTTGAAAGAAACCGACTCGCTAATTATTTGTTTGATATCCAGTTCACTTTGCTTGACACAGAGATGGAGTTTTTTTTTGTGATATAAATTACCCAAATACTCCTGTTCGGTTTGTCCGGGCGTGGGAACAAAAATTGCTTTCTTCTTCATCACCGCTAAATCCATAATGGTTGAATAACCGGGGCGTGTAAGCACCAACACACTTGCTGAAATAGCGTTGAACAATTGTTCTGAATTTAAATGTGAAACGATTTCAGCATTTCCAATTCCCTCTGGCTTTGCAGTATTTTCAGGCTTTCCCAAAACAACTAGTATTCGTTGTGGAAGTATTGAAACCTGCTGCAAAATCATTTTTTCAAAAACAGTTCGCTGCGGTTCAGGTCCTGAAATGATAACGAGTAAATCGTATTTTTTTTCTGCTTTTTCATTTTTCGGGAAAGAAGAAAAACGTGAAAGCGGTCCTACAAAACGAGCATTGGGGGGAAGCGCATATTTATGCGCAAGGTCACCCGATAAATTATGTTGTCCAGGAAAATCGGGAACCCAGCAGAAAGAGAATTGCTTTACATAATTCATTGTGATTGTATGCAATATATTTTCTCCGAAAGGTGATTTTATCATCAGTTGGTGCAAGATCAGAACAGTTGGAACATCAGTAATTCCAAGTCCATAACGGTTATCTGAAATTACTCCGTCAATCTTTTCATTGCGGACAATTCCTTGCAAAAATTTCTTTTCATCGTTTATCTTTTTTAAGATTTTCGGGATGGAGAAAAACATTTTCATAGCCATACTTCCGTTTTCAGGATAGGCAATATCGTAGCCGGAAAAAACAATAAATTGAAGCTGAGGAAATTCCTGTTTTAGTAATTCCAACGGGCGTTTATCGGCAGCAATTACCACCTCTGCCTTTTGCCTTATTAATTCGTGAATAACAGGGATACAGCGTGTGGCATGGCCCAGTCCCCAATCGAGCGGGCAAACAAGAATTCGTTTTTTTGTTTTCACTTTGCGAAAATACCCACATTTGTGAAGTATTTGTCATGTCGAGCGTAGTCGAGACACAAAATAGTTGAGCTTTTTTTATTGCTTCTCGACTACGCTCGAAGCGACACACAATTTTTTTAAATTAGAATATGGCATATAAATTCAAAAACTGGGCAGGAAACGTAACAGGAACTGCGGAACATTATTTTCAACCAAACAGCGAAAATGAAATCATTTCAATTGTAAAGGATGCTGTTGCCAAAAACAAAAAAATAAAATTGGTTGGTGCTGCACATTCATGGTCGGCATTGGCTTTGCCTACACATTACCTTATTAATCTTGATAACTATAACAAGGTTTTAGAAATTGACAAAGAGAAAAAACAAGTGCGTGTTCAGGGCGGAATTCGCATCAAAAACCTGAATGTAATTCTGCGCGAAAATGGATTATCGTTAGCTAATCTTGGTTCAATTTCAGAGCAGAGCATAGCAGGTGCAATTTCAACTGGAACGCATGGAACAGGAATAAAATTCGGAAATCTTTCCACGCAAGTAATTGCAATGAAACTGATTTTGGCAGATGGTTCAATTTTAAATATCAGTGAAAATGAAAATACAGAATTGCTTCCCGTAGTAAGGATAAATCTGGGTGTTCTGGGGATTGTATCAGAACTTACCATTCAATGCGTTGACGTTTTTAACCTGCGCGATGAATCGTATGCGCTGCCTTTTGAAGAAACGTTGGAGAAAATTCCCGAACTTATTCAAACCACCGACCATCTGAAACTCTGGTGGTTTCCGCACGCACCTTTAGTTGGTATTTACAGGTATTTCAGAACGCAGGAAGAATTGAGGCCTCGTTCTTCTTTTCAAAAATTTATAGATGATTCTTTTCTCGTAAATGTGTTCTTTGTTTTCATGCTCAGGTTGGGCGATTGGTTTCCAAAACTCGTTCCGTCCATCAACAAACTGATTAATAAAATCCATTTCAAAAAAGTATCGCGCATTGAAAAAACCTGGGAAGTATTTAATGTTCCCATGCCTCCTGTTCATTATGAAACTGAATATGCGATTGCTGTTGAACACGCTTCAGAAGCCTTGAAAAAACTGAAAGAAATGATTGAACACAAAAAACTTTACATCAATTTTGTGGTGGAAGTGCGTTTTGTCAAGGCCGATGATAGCTGGCTGAGTCCGGCTTATAAAAGAAATGCATGTTACATAGGCGCCTATCAATATGGTGACAGATATTGGAAAGAATACGTGAAAGGTTTTGAAGAAATCATGTTTTCATTTGGCGGAAGACCGCACTGGCCTAAGGAATTCACTGCCGATAAAGATAAAATAAGCAAGTCATTTCCTGAATTTGAGCAGTTCAGGTTATTAAAAAATAAACTCGACCCAAAAGGTGTTTTTAACAATGGTTTAACGCAGCATTTATTTGGTTAATAAACCTGTTCATCTATTTAAGACTGACGGGCTTGTTATTCGAAACATTGTTTCGTATTTTTACAAATTATTTACAGTATTTTGAAGAAACTTCTCTTAGGGTTTGTTTTGTTGCTGCTTTCAACCGGAAGCATAAAAGCCACGCACCTTATGGGTGGAGAAATCACGTGGGTTTGTCTTCCCAACGGTCAGTTTCAATTTTTTATGAAGCTATACCGCGATTGCAATGGAACTACAGTTGTTGACACTTCGGGCGGCCTTGAATTATTTAACTATCCTACAGTAGGTTCGGCAACTGTACATTTAGCACTTACCCTTGTTTCTCAAACTGATATTTCACCACAATGCAATGGTTCCGGGCCTACCATCAGTTGTGCTAACCCGGCAGGTTCAGCGGGCGCTGTAGAAGAATATCTATATCAGACTAACCCAATAACTTTAAACGGAACACCCCCACCCGAAGGTTGGATTCTTTCCTTTGATAAATGCTGCCGCAATGCTGCAGTAACCAATATTGTGAATGCAGGAAATGAAGGTTTTTCACTTCGCGCAAAAATGTTTGCCTTCAATGGAATGGATATGAATCCATGCTATGATTCATCTCCCGTTTTTGTGGAACGACCTTCTACAATTATTTGTTCAGGATATCCTTTTACTTATAACCACAATGCTTCTGACGTAGAACTGGATGAACTCACCTATAACTGGAGCAATGCATTAGATGATTTTTTCGGTGCATTTAACACTACTAATCCACCTCAGCTCACCTATTCGGCAGGTTATAGTCCAACCGTTCCTTTGCCCAGCACAGCACAGAATCCGGGAAATGTTCCTGCACAACTGAATGCAAATACCGGTGAAATTTCATTTACTTCTTTTACACCCGGAAATTTTGTAACAGTAGTAAAAGTAGAAGCACGGAAATGCGGAATATTAGTAGCCGAAGTTTACAGAGAAATACAAGTAACAATTCTAGGTTGTGCTTTCAATTCAAAGCCATCTGTGCCACCATTAGGCGGCATTTTTACCAATTTTTCAGCTACTGTAACTGCCGGTGATCTTGTCACCTTTAATTTATCAGGAGCTGATCCGGAACTTCTTCCCAACGGAAGTCCGCAAACCGTAACCATTAATGCATCAGGTAATCAGTTTGGAGCGGGATATACAAATGCCGGTGCCGGTTGTCTTAATCCGCCTTGCGCAACATTAAATCCTGCGCCTGTAATTTCGGGTCCAAACGGAGCATCTACAACATTTACATGGCAAACTGACTGCAATCATATTGCATTTAACGACTTGTGCGCAACAACTTCTAATACCTACACATTTGTATTTCGTGTGTCAGATGATTTTTGTCCGGCACCGGCTGTAAACATTGTAACTGTTTCAATAACTGTACTTGCTATTCAGGTAGTGCCTCCCCCATCGGTACGTTGCATTTCTGTACTTCAAAATGGTGATGTAGTTTTGACCTGGATACCGCCTCCTGACCCTGATAACACCTTTAACAGCTATCATATTTATTCTTCAGCAAACCCGGCCGGGCCTTACACCGTTGTCGACAGTATTTTTAATATTAACACTACAACATATACAGACATTGGAGCCGGAGCAAATACAGCAAGCATCTACTATTACATAAAAACCCGTTCAGGCTGCAATGGCGAAGTTTTCACAAATCCGAGTGATACATTGCAAAGTATTTTATTAGATGTTACAAATCCCGGAACCGGTTTTGCCGCGCTTACATGGAATGCACTTTCCACTCCGCTTCCTTCAACAACATACAGTGGATACTACAGAATTTACCGCGAATTTCCGGCCGGAATCTGGACCTTAATTGACTCAACACAAGGGTTAACTTTTCAGGATGAAATTACTTTATGTAATGCCCTGATTAATTACCGCGTTGAAATTGAAGACCAATCGGGATGCATTTCGGTTTCTTCCATTGACGGTGATTTATTTCAGGATTTAACGCCACCTGTTTCACCCTCTATTGATTCCGTAAGCGTTGATGTAAACGCAGGTTTAAATCAGGCCGGAATTGGCTGGAATGTTAATCCATCAGGAGATACAGAGGGTTATATTATATATGAAAATATAAATAATTCATGGACTCCGATTGATACTGTATGGGGATTAAATAATACTTATTATTTGAACGGAAATTCAACAGCAGGAATTGGCTCAGAAACTTATAGAATTGCTGCAATTGACAGTTGCGATAACACCAGTCCGCTTGGTGATATTCACAGTTCTATTTTTCTTGGAGTGCATGTAGATATTTGCCTGAGGCAGGCTGAACTTTCATGGAATGCCTATAGCGGCTGGGCAAGCGGAGTATCTCAATACCAGGTATTTTTTACAGAAAATGGCGGAGCAAGAACGTTGGCAGGAAGTGTTGGTGGAACTACAACAACCTTTACCCATCAAAACCTGACTGCAAATGCAATTTATTGTTATTACGTAAGAGCGTATGATAATTCCGGAGCAAATACAGCAGCATCAAATGATACATGTGTTTTAGCTGAAATTCCGATTGCTCCTTTGTTCACCTATATCCGCACAGTAACCGTTCCGCAAACAGGTGGAGTTGATACGTATACCTATGTTGATATTGCAGCTGATATTACTGAGTATGCCATTTCACGTTCAGAGGACAATAATCTTTACACTATTATTGGAACAACCCCATTTACAGGGCTTCCAACCATTTATTATTTTGATGCAGAAGCAAGAAGCAGTGAACGCAGTTATTATTACAAAACAATTTCCATTGACAGTTGTGGCGCGTATGTTGACACTTCAGAATATGCACGCACCATTTATTTAACTGCTGAAGGAAAGGCTGACCGCAAGAATTATCTCAACTGGAATAAATATGAAATATGGCTGGGTAATGTTGCAGCCTATAATATTTACCGCAGCATTGACGGGGTTTTCAACCCTGTTCCGATAATTACAGTAACTCCTTCCGATACTTTTTATGTTGACAATGTTGCTGATATTGTAGAAGGTGATGGTACGTTCTGTTACTACATTCAGGCATTGGAAGATGCCGGTAATCCTTATGGTTTTGAAGAAACAAGTGTTTCAAATGTTGCCTGCGCTTACCAGCTTCCTAACTTTTTTGTGCCAAATGCTTTTGCTCCTGAAGGATTGAATCAGATTTTTATTCCCGTTACACTTTTTGTTGCTGACGAAAATTACATGATGGAAATTTATAATCGCTGGGGTGAGCGTATTTTTATGACCCAGGATAAATATGAAGGCTGGAATGGACAGTTTCAAGGCAAGTTAGTCCCTCAGGGTGTTTATGTTTATTCATTCCACTTCCAGTCTGCTGCGGGTAATCAATACACAAAAACCGGAACAGTTACACTGATTAAATAGTATTGTGAAAACGCTTTTTAAAAAGAGTTCCCTCTCTCCTGCCCTGAAAAATATTGCTGAGAAAGTTTATAATCAAGAGCGCATATCGTTTGATGAAGGTATGCTGTTATATCAAAAAGGTGAGTTAGGTTTTCTTGGAATACTTGCCAATTATATTCGTGAAAAAAGGCATGGTGATTATGTTTATTTCAACCGCAATTTTCATGTGGAGCCAACTAATATCTGTGTCTTTGATTGTAAGTTCTGCTCCTACTCACGCCTGCTGAAACAAAAAGATGAAGGCTGGGAATTAACGGAAGAACTGATATTGGATAAGCTGAGAAGTTATGACGGAAAACCAATTACTGAAGTCCATATTGTTGGCGGTGTTCACCCGAAAATGGGCCTGCATTATTTTGCAAACCTGATAAAAAAAATTAAAGAAATACGACCTGAAATTCATGTGAAAGCATTTACAGCTGTAGAGCTGGAATACATGTGCCGTAAAGCAAATGTGAGTTTTCGTGAAGGGCTGCAAATTCTAAAAGAGCATGGACAAAATTCATTGCCCGGTGGCGGAGCAGAAATTTTTCATCCTGAAATAAGAAAACAAATATGCGATGACAAGTGCACGGCTGATGAATGGCTTGAAATTCATGAAACTGCCCATTCATTAGGAATGCCATCAAACGCAACTATGCTTTACGGACACATTGAGAAATTTGAACACCGTGTTGATCACATGGAGAGGTTGCGCAGTTTACAGGATAAAACAAAAGGCTTCAACACATTTATTCCTCTGAAATTCCGGAACAAAGACAACCAGATGTCGCATCTTCAGGAAGTAAGCACGATTGAGGATTTACGCAGTTATGCAATCGCGAGGATTTACATGGATAATTTTCCTCACATCAAAGCTTACTGGCCAATGATTGGCCGAAACACTGCGCAACTTTCGTTGCAGTTTGGTGTGGATGATATTGACGGAACTATTGATGACTCAACAAAAATTTATTCAATGGCGGGTGCTGAAGAATCAAATCCTGCACTTACAACACGTGAATTAGTAGAACTGATAAAGCAGGCAAACCGCCATCCTGTTGAGCGCGATACGCTTTACAATATTATTACAGATTACAGGAATTACGATTTTGAGAAAGAGGAAAAATCTGTTACTGCCTGATACAGTTTTCTAATTCATTCCAAAGTTCAGGCTCTACTACTACTTCTGCTTTTTCTGAAGATATTGTTGATGCAATTTTTTTGAGTTTTACAGCGGCACTGAAATATTTTTCTTTTTCAAGAATATAAAAATCAAATCCGATAGAAATCGGATCATTTACTTCAGATCTTTTATCTAATCTAAAACCGAGCGAAACATTGTAGCGTATGGCTGGCAGGTTATTTCTACCGACTTTTGCAAAATATTTCTGCAACTCAAACTTTTCAAAAAAACATTCGAGCATTGCCAATGAAGCAAGTACAGGAATATGCGTAGCGATGTAATTTTTATCCCAGACAAAAAGCCCGGCATGCGCTGTTTTATCATTCCAGTTGATGTTGGAGGTATGGATTAACCCAACTTTTTGTCCGTTCCAATTGATGAGAAAATAAAAATCTGTTAACGGATTTAATGAGGAGAACCATTTCTTTTGTTGCTCTTCGGTAATGAAATTTTGGTATTCCATAAACCTGCTTATGTCT
>CAMDBK010000068.1 GCA_945889235.1 Chitinophaga pinensis | reverse complement strand
TACGGCTACCTATGATGTAGAAGTAAAACTCTTCAAAGGATTGTATATTCCTAACGCCTTTATAGTTGGTGGCAATGGCGATTTCGGATTGTTTCTGCCAAAAGGTATTGGCGTGGCAACAGACCGCTGCGTGGTGTTCAACAAGTGGGGTAACCTGTTGTGGGAATCCAGCAAAGTGGTAGATGGTGTACCTGTTGAATCATGGGATGGATATTACCACGGTGCAGTTGTTCCGCAGGGTGCCTACATCTGGAAAGCAGAAGCTACTTTTGAAGACGGCACTGAATGGGAGGGTATGGAATACGAAAACAATAAATTCATCAAAACGGGAAACGTAACGGTAATGCAATAATGTTCAGTTAAACACCCCCCGCTTCTTTTTTCGCAATGAGAGGCAAATGAAAAGTCTCTCGCCTCAGGCGAGGGGCTTTTTATTTTAATTGTCAACCTGTAGGGGCACAAAATTTTGTGCCCCTCTACCAAATCCCTGAAACCTCCGCCCAACGGATTTGGTACAAGATATATTTTTACTACTTTTACGACCCTTTTCAGAAAAGGCAATCAATAAACTAACTAAAACCCATCTTCTATCGATCTGAATTTTTACCCGTTTTAATTTAAAAAACTGATAAATTCATGATCACCCACCTTGAAGGTGTGTTAGTGGAGAAATCCCCTGCCCATGCGGTTATTGACTGTGGCGGAGTTGGCTATTTCCTTAACATCTCTCTTAATACATTTTCCTCACTTCCTGTAAGCGGAAGACTGAAACTATTCACCCATCTTGCTATCCGCGAAGATGCGCATGTACTATTCGGTTTTGCCGATAAAGCTGAGCGGGAACTGTTTTTGCAGCTTATTTCCGTTTCCGGTATCGGTCCTGCAACAGCCCGCATGATACTTTCTTCCATGAACCCCGAAGAACTGCACAAAACCATTGTCAACCGCGACCTTAACCGTCTGCGCTCGGTTAAAGGCGTGGGACCAAAATCAGCCGAACGCATTCTGGTTGATTTAAAAGATAAACTCACCAAAGAAGGCCCTCCTTCCGAATTATTTTCTGGTCCGCACAATAAAATCCGTGAAGAGGCGTTATCTGCTCTGGTGATGCTTGGTTTTGCCAAAGCAGTTGCCGAAAAAGCAGTAGATAAATCAATAAAAGAAAAAGGAAACACGGCCACAGTGGAAGAAATAATTAAAACAGCACTTAATAATCTCTAAAAACATCTGTAACAGGAAACTCTTTTGAAACAGCATTCAAGAAATATCCTTCGTTTTACTCCTGTTATTGCCCTGTTGCCGGTGGTATGGCTTTCAGGCGCAGCTGTTCTTCCTGAAGAAAAATTAAAAGAGATTTCATTTAGTAATAAGGCTGTCACGCTGAGCCTGCCCGAAAGAACTTTTGTTCAGGCGGGCGTAGTCGAAGGGCTAAACATCAATAACATTATAATAAAACCTGAACTTTTTCTTATTGATACACCGCAAACCGATACACTGAAATATCCCTTCTCCGATAATTACGCCCCCCAGCCCGGCCAGGATTCTACACCCGGACTGCACATGCAAAACCCGCCTAACGTACAGACTAACGTTGAGTACGACCCCGAAACCAATACCTATATCGTAACCGAAACCGTTGGCGGACAAAACGTAAAGCCTCCAACCTACATGACCTTTGATGAATACCAGCGTTACGTTGCCGCTAAACAGGAAAACGAATACTGGGAATCACGTTCAGCCGAAGAAAGTGCAAGCGCAAAAAAACCCCTCATCCCTAAACTGAATATCAACAGCAAAGTCCTCGACCGCATTTTCGGTGATTGCCCCATTGAAATAAAACCACAGGGCTCGGCAGAATTAATTTTCGGATGGAACACTTCAAAGGTAAATAACCCTGCGCTTCCTATTCGTCAGCGTAAGAACACCACCTTCAATTTCGACCAGAAAATACAGATGAACGTAACCGGAAACATCGGTTGCAAAATGAAACTGAGTACTTCTTACAACACCGAAGCCACTTTTGACTTTGATAACCAGATGAAGTTGGCTTATCAGGGCGAGGAAGATGACATCATTCAGTTGATTGAAGCAGGTAACGTAAACCTTCCCCTTACCGGAAGTCTTATTCAGGGAAGCCAGAGTTTGTTCGGTATAAAAACTGCGCTGAAATTCGGGAAGCTTACCGTTACCAGCATCTTCACCCAGCAGCGCGGTAAATCACAAACCATAGATGTACAGGGCGGTGCGCAGGTAACCAAGTTCGAAATAAAAGGTGATGCCTACGAAGCCAACAAACATTATTTCCTTGCTGAGTATTTCCGCAGCCACTACGATGCGGCTTTGGCAAATCTCCCCATCATTTCTTCCAATGCAATCATTACAAAAGTGGAAGTATATGTTACCAACAAAACTTCCATTTTTGATAACACACGAAACATTGTTCCTTTTCAGGGCTTGGGTGAAAATGTAAATACCTACACCGCATCTTACCCGGGCGGACAAACATTTATTGGTCCTCCTGTAACCGGCACCAGCGGCACGTATCCGTTCAATAATAATAACGACCTCTACAATAAACTTACAACTACCTATTCTGCAATACGCACCATCAATCAGGTAAACAGTACACTCACGCCAACAGGATTACAGAATTCAAGAGATTACGAAGCCCTTGAAAATGCAAGAAAACTAAATCAGGGTTCTGAATTTACTTTGAATGAAAGGCTTGGATATATTTCACTCAGCACTCCTTTGAATGCGGATGAGGTGTTAGCGGTAGCGTTTCAATACACCTTAAACGGAGTAACCTATCAGGTGGGTGAATTTTCTACCGATGGTATTGCTGCGCCAAAAGCACTTATCCTTAAAATGCTGAAGAGTACAACGCTCAACACCAAGTTACCGATGTGGGACTGGATGATGAAAAACGTGTATTCATTAGGTGCGTATCAATTGAACCGCGAAGATTTTACACTGAATGTATTGTACGACAACTTTGCCAGCGGAACACGTTTGAATTATCTTCCGAATGAAGCAGTTCTCAATGCTGACGGGGTAGGCAGTAAAATTCTCTTAAAAGTTTTGAGTGTTGATAAACTCAACGTAAACAATGACCCCGTTCCCGATGGGTTCTTTGATTACGTGGAAGGCTTAACCATCAATTCAAATACAGGAAGAATATTTTTCCCGGTGACTGAACCTTTTGGAAGTCATTTGCGGAAACAAATATTGGCAGGTCCCCACCCTGAACTTGCCGACCAGTTTGATTACCAGATACTGTATGACTCAACCCACCAGAAAGCCGTTCAGCAGCCACAACTCAACCGTTTCCTTATTTCAGGAAGTTATAAATCACAGTCAGGTTCTGATATTCCGCTCAACGCGATTAACGTTCCGCAGGGTTCTGTAACTGTTACCGCAGGCGGAACAACACTTACAGAAGGTGCAGATTATACCGTTGACTATGCACTGGGAAGAGTGAAAATCATTAACCAGAGTATTCTCAATGCCGGAACTCCTATCAGCATTAACTTAGAAAGTAATTCCATGTTCAATATACAAACCAAAACTTTGTATGGAACACACCTGGATTACACGGTGAGCAAAGATTTCCGCCTGGGTGGAACCTTTATGCACATGAACGAACGTCCGCTTACACAAAAAGTAAATATCGGTGATGAGCCTATCTCCAACAGCATCTGGGGTATTGACGGAACCTGGCGTAAAGACTCGCGGCTGCTTACCAAATTGGTGGATAAAATTCCGCTTATTAATACCAAAGCGCCTTCCAGCATTGCGGTAAACGGTGAGTTTGCGCAATTGCTTCCGGGTAATGCAAGAGCAATCCGTGATGACGGGGGTATTTCTTACATGGATGATTTTGAAGGAACACAAACCCTCATTGATATTAAAAATGTGCAGGCCTGGAGCATTGCCAGTACACCACAGGGACAACCCAATTTATTCCCCGAAGGAAATCTTTCCAACGACTTGCGTTACGGTATGAACCGCGCAAAACTGGCATGGTATATCATTGACCCGCTTTTCATACAATCAGGTAATCAGCTCACTCCACCAAACATTACAGCAAACGACCAGAGTAACCACTTTACACGAATGGTGCAGGTTACCGAAGTATTCCCAAACCAGCAGGTAGCGGCAGGACAAATCAATGCGCTTACCGTGTTTGATATGGCGTATTACCCGCGTGAAAGAGGTCCTTACAATTATGACTCCGACCCGCTTACCGGAAATATTCATACCGCAGGACTTAACTCTGACGGTTTTTTAAATACTCCCGAATCACGCTGGGGTGGTATCATGCGCAAAATTGACCCGAATGATTTTGAAGCTGCCAATATTCAGTTTGTTCAGTTCTGGATGATGGACCCTTTCGCAAAAGCAGATGGAACAAATCAACTCAATACAACCGGTGGCGATTTTTACATGAACCTTGGAAACGTTTCGGAAGATATTTTGCGTGACTCGCGCAAGGCTTTTGAAAACGGACTGCCATCGCCTACCAACACAAATGCCACCGCCACAACCGAATGGGGAATTGTTCCCAACGTACAGCAGATTGTAAATGCGTTTGATAACGATCCTGCTTCACGCCCTTATCAGGATATTGGTCTGGATGGTTTGCAGGATACAGCCGAAGCTGCTTTTTACCAGCAAAAATATTTAGATAAAATTGTTACGTTGTATGGAATGAATTCGCAGGCCTATGCCACCGCCATTGCCGATCCGTCATCTGATGATTACAGTTTTTACCGCAGTGAAGCGTATGATAATGCTCATAACGGTGCCGGAGCATCTATTTTAGAACGTTATAAACTTTACAACGGACTGGAAGGCAATTCACCCGCTTCTGAATCTGCTAACCAAACTTATCCTACTTCTGCTACCACTGTACCAAATGCCGAGGATGTAAACAGAGATAATACACTGAGTGAATCTGAAACTTATTACCAGTACAAAATCAGTTTGCGCCCTGCAGACATGGTGGTGGGACAAAACTACATCACCGACAAGATTACCGTATCACCACCCTTGCTGAACAATCAGCAGAATGAAGTTACCTGGTACCAGTTCCGTATTCCTGTTCGCAAGCCCGACAATGTAATCGGAAGTATTTCTGATTTCCGTTCCATCCGTTTCATGCGTTTGTTTATGAAAGGATTTGAAGACAGTGTTATCTGCCGTTTTGCAAAAATGGAATTGGTGCGCGGTGAGTGGCGTCCTTATGATTTTTCATTGCTTACACCGGGCGAATATGTTCCCATTGACAACAGCGATGACACCGAGTTTGATGTTGGTGCGGTAAACGTAGAGCAGAACTCAAACCGCACACCCATCAATTATAAACTGCCACCGGGCATTGTGCGTCAGCAAATAAATCAGGGCAACAGCAGCACCTTGCGCCAGTTGAACGAGCAATCACTTTCGCTGCGTGTATGCGGATTACACGATGGTGATGCGCGGGCAGCTTTCAAAAATGTGCAGTTTGATGTGCGCAGATACAAGCACTTTAAAATGTTTGTTCATGCTGAAAAAAGAGGCGACCAGGAAATCAACGATGGCGACCTTACTTGTTTTGTTCGCTTCGGAACGGATTATGTAAACAACTATTACGAGTATGAAATTCCGTTGAAGTTTACGCCCTGGGGCGAAACCGATTCTGTAAAAATATGGCCAGATACCAATTGGTTTGATTTTCCCTTTGAGGTGCTGCTGAATGCAAAGCAGACCCGCAATGCGCAAGGGGTTCCGCAAACACAACCTTATTACGGGTTTGACCCCAACAAGCCCGGAAACAAAATAACGGTAATGGGAAATCCCAACCTTGCCAACGTGCGCACTGCTATGATTGGTATCCGCAATCCGCCTAAAGGACAAAACCCGCATAATGATGATGGCATGGATAAGTGCGCTGAGGTTTGGGTAAATGAAATGCGCCTTACCGATTTCAGCAATACCAGTGGTTCGGCAGCACGGCTGCAGACAAAAATTACGCTGGCAGATTTTGCAACCGTAAACATTGGAACAGGTTTACACACCTTTGGCTGGGGCGCTGTGCAGGAAAAACTGAATCAGCGCAGCTGGACCGACAGCGTTGCTTACGACATTGCCACCACCGTAAACCTCGACAAATTTATTCCTCAGAAAATTGGTGTGAAGCTGCCCATGTTCTACAGTATTTCAGAATCGAAAAGTGACCCGCATTACAACCCGCTGAATCCTGATATAGAACTGAAGAATGAGAATGATTCAACGCAGAAGGCCGTGAAAGAAATTGCACGCGGATATGTAAAACGCGAAAGTTTAAACTTCAGTAACGTGCAGCGTACGCGGGGCAAGGGCATTGGTTTTCCAACGCCAATTGATATCTCCAACTTCTCGGCAACGTATGCTTATACTTCCATGCAAAGCCGTGATATTAATTACGAATACAATAATAATAAGGAACACCGCGGGTCACTCAACTACGCTTATAATCCCAACCCTAAGAACGTGCGTCCTTTCGCGAAACTGAAAATCATGAAAAAGATTTCGGACAGCATTATTGAACATAAAAAACGAAAAGAGAAAGAAGCAAAAACACTATTAGACAGCCTGAAAAAAGAGAACAAAAAACCAACACTTATAAAAGAAGCCGAAGATGAACTTGCCATGCGCACTGCGCGAAAAGACCGGTTTGTAAAAGCATCAGACCGCTATTTCAAATCCGGTTACCTGAAACCAATCAAGGATTTTAACTTCAATTATCTGCCTTCAAACTTTGGTGTGCGCAACGATGTAATCCGTGATTATGCCGATCAGAAACTGCGCAACACCACTTCTGACGACATTCTTATTGATGCCACCTACAACAAATCATTCCTGTGGAACAGGTTTTACACCTTTAAATTTGATTTAACAAAAGCGCTGAAAGTAGATTTCACCGCCACCAACAATGCCCGTATTGATGAACCCGCAGGAAGGGTTGACAAAGACGATAAAACCCGTTACGATTACTGGAAAGACAGTGTGTGGCGCAACGTACAGCAGGGCGGAAGAACCACCATGTATCAGCATGCAACTAACGTTACCTACACGCTGCCGATTAACAAACTTCCCATCTTTGATTTTGTAAATGCCAACGTGGGCTACTCCTCTACCTATATGTTTAATGCGGCATCACTGGCTGCCACAAGTTTGGGTAATACCATTTCCAATTCCAATACCAAACAGGCAAATGTGAACCTGAATTTTACACAACTTTACAACAAGGTAAAATACTTTAAACGTGCAGGACAGCCGCAGGCGAACAAGCCCAAACCCAAGCCCCCGCCTAAGGATCCCAAAGACCCTAACCGTCCTATGCCTGATTCACTGAAGACAAAGAAAGACCCTCCTAAAATTCTTGACGGCATTGGTATTACACTTTCGCGCCTTATTATTTGCGTGAAGAATGCTTCGTTTACCTACAACGAAACCAACGGAACTACTTTGCCGGGCTACCGCCCGCAAACCGATTACATGGGTATGGACTGGGGTGAGCGCATGGCACCGGGCTGGGATTTTATTTTCGGAAGTCAGAATGATATACGCTACCGTGCAAGGGATAACAACTGGCTCTCTCAAAGCGATATTGTAAGCGGGCAGTACCTTACTGCCACAAATATTACCTGGAACGGAAGGGCTACCGTGGAACCTATTCCCAACCTGAAGGTTGACCTTACCATGAATCTAAACAAAACAAGAAACCATACTGAATTTTATCATTGGGTGCCAGACAGTAATGATTTTGTTTCTCAAAGCCCCATGAACATGGGAAGCTACAGTGTTTCGTGGAACACGTTTAACACCGCCTTTGAAGGAAACGCAAAAGATTATACTTCAGCAGCTTTTGAACAGTTCCGTACAAACCGTAAAATAATTGCTGATCGTCAGATAGCTACTTTAAATGGCACTCCAGGTTATAACTCCGAAGGCTTCCCTATTGGTTATACCGCCACATCACAGGATGTTTTAATTCCTGCTTTTCTTGCTGCTTACGGTGGAAAAAGTGTGAACTCTATTGGTCTTACTCCTTTCCCGAAAATGCCTAAAATGAACTGGAGCGCTAAGTATGATGGGCTGAGTAAATTACCTTTCATGAAAAAAATATTTAAAAGTTTTGTGTTCAGTCATGCCTACCGTTCTACCTATGCTGTCAGTTCGTGGATGACCAACCTTAATTACATAGCGGGAAGCAA
This sequence comes from Chitinophaga pinensis, assembly GCA_945889235.1. Lineage (GTDB taxonomy): Bacteria > Bacteroidota > Bacteroidia > SXHM01 > SXHM01 > SXHM01. The sequence continues at coordinate 2,744 of CAMDBK010000068.1, read as the reverse complement.
CGCACTTGATTCAAGCCAGAATTTTATTCCGCAAAACACCATTCAAACCATTACCATATCCGAGCAATTCAGTCCGTTTCTGGGTATTGACATGACGTTTAACAACAGCCTGATTGCAAAATTTGAATTGAAGAAAAGTCGTAATCTTTCACTGAGCATGGCTAATAACCAGGTAACAGAAGTAAAGAGTGATGAGTGGGTAATGGGTCTGGGCTACCGTTTCAAAAATGTGAAATTCCCTATTAAATTAGGCAAGGGCAAGAAGAAACCTGTTAGCGATATTAATGTGCGCTGCGATTTAAGCATCCGTGATAACCGCACCATTATCCGTAAAATTGTGGAAGGCGTAAACCAGCCAACAGCAGGACAAAAACTTACGACAATAAAATTCTCTGCTGACTATGTGCTGAGCCCGCGCTTCAACATCCGCGCCTTCTATGATAGGATTATCACCAAGCCGGTTATCTCTTCTTCGTTCCCGACTGATAATACCAACGCAGGAATTGCGCTGAGGTTTACGCTGGCGCAGTAGTGCAAAATTTACTCCTGAGCAAACCATCCTGAATACATTACATAGTTATCGGCAATTCCTTTTATCAATGTTGCTGTTTGTTCTGCGTTTAAGGTTTTTACTTTTTTAGCAGGAACACCGGCATATATGCAGCCGCTTTCTACATGCGTGTTTTCCAGAACAACCGCACCGGCAGCAATGATGCTGTTTTCTTCCACCACTGCATTATCCATTACAATCGCTCCCATCCCAATCAGCACATTGTCTTTTACCGTGCAGCCATGCACCAATGCATTGTGACCTATTGACACATTATTTCCGATAGTAGTTGCCGCTTTTTTGTAGGTGCAATGAATAACTGCTCCATCCTGAACATTCACCCGGTTGCCCATTTTTATAAAATTCACATCACCGCGAACTACTGCATTAAACCACACACTGCATTCATCACCCATCACTACATCACCCACTACCGTTGCGTTTTCGGCTAAATAGCAATTCGCTCCAATTTTCGGATGTATTCCGTTTACGGGTTTTATCAGTGCCATAATTTTTTCTAATTACCTATTTGGCTAAGTGGCTGCTTCACTAATTGAAATTTACTTTGCGTTGAACAAACCGTATTTCAGAATGCAATAGATAGCGCGGAAGCCATCTTTCCAGCCAATCTTTTTTCCTTCTTCATATGTGCGTCCGTAGTAAGAAATACCAACTTCATAAATGCGCACACCTTTTAAACGCGCAATTTTTGCGGTTACTTCGGGCTCAAAACCAAAACGGTTTTCTACTAAGTTCAGGCTCTTCACCATTTTGCTGTCGAATAATTTGTAGCAGGTTTCCATGTCGGTAAGGTTAAGGTTGGTAACCATGTTCGACAGAAAAGTGAGAATATTATTTCCTATTGAATGCCAGAAAAATAAAATGCGATGCGGATTTCCGCCAAGAAAACGTGAACCGTAAACAACATCCGCAAAGCCATCGGCAATAGGTTGCAGCAGCAGATTAAATTCTTGCGGGTTGTATTCCAGATCGGCATCCTGAACAATTAAATAATCACCTGTTGCCAATTGAATTCCTTTATGAATGGCAGCACCCTTTCCCTGATTTTTTCCCTGATTATGTAATTGAATTTTTTGTGTTGGATTTGCGGCAATATATTTTTCCAGAACACCTTTTGTGTCATCGGTTGAGGAATCATTCACAATAATTATTTCCTTTTCAAAATCATGGATGAGTTTTACTTCATTCACTTTATCTAATATAAGGTGAATGGTGCGTGCTTCGTTATAAGCAGGAATAATAATGGAAAGTTTTTTAGCACACATCAGGTTAATCTATGTTGGTGTTTTTGATAATATAAAGCGGGCGGTTTCGGATATTAGCGCTCATACGGCTAATGTATTCGCCAATGATTCCGATAGAGATTAATTGTATTCCTCCGATAAAAGTTATGGCAAGCATCAAGGATGTCCAGCCCGGTTCATACACTTTTAAAATGTAGCGCGAATAGAGTGCATATAAAATCATGAGAAACGAAAAACCCGAAACCGCAAAGCCTGCACCAGTTGCAAATTTCAAAGGAAAATTGGAAAATGATGTAATTCCATCCAAGGCAAAACGAATCATTTTCCGGTAAGTATATCCTGTCTCACCGGATTGGCGTTCATCGCGGTCATACTCCACAAATGTTTGCTCAAATCCCACCCACGAAATTTGTCCGCGCAGAAATTTTTCTTTCTCAGGCATGCTCTTTACAATGTCTGCAACCTGTCGACTCATAATCCTGAAATCCCCTGTATCTAAAGGAATAGAGACAGAAGTGATGCTGCTTAGAATACGGTAAAACACTCCGGCAGTAAATTTTTTCAGGAAGCTTTCACCTTTACGAACTCTGCGTTTTGCATACACCACATCAAAACCGTTTTGCATTTTCTCAAACATCTCACTAATCAGTTCGGGCGGGTCTTGCAAATCAGCATCAATAATTACAATGGCATCACCCGATGCTTTATCCAATCCTGCGCTTACCGCCACCTGATGACCAAAGTTGCGGCTGAAATCAATGTATTTTACAAATGAGTTTTTTGCTGCAAGTGCTTTGATGAGTGCAATAGAATTATCCCTACTGCCATCATTGATAAAAAGAAATTCAGGCTCCACATCCATTTTTGAAACCACCGAATTTAGGCGTTCAAAAAGCGCAGGAATATTTCCTTCTTCATTGTAAATCGGA
>CAMDBK010000067.1 GCA_945889235.1 Chitinophaga pinensis | reverse complement strand
AGGTTAAGATACTTGGTTAAATCTTTCTGGAATTTTGCACGCAATGATGCACCGAATTCACCACGTATTTTGCTTCCACTTGAAATCAATGAACTATCAATAAGATTATATTCTGCTGCTTTAACCCCAAATGAACCTAAGTCGGCAAGGCGTTGGTCAGTAACAAACGTGAATTTTCCGGTGGCGGGTGAAGCAAATAAAGAAAAATAATCATTAGGCTTGTAATCTATACCCAATGCGATGGTAACAAATGCAGGAGCAGCAAATCGAGAAACAATTATGCTGTCGTTTGGAAAATTAAAACCGTTTGCAAATTGCGATTTGGCATTTAGCATAGCACTGTAATAAAACTTTCCTTTTGCCAACGCACCAAATTTTGAGTTTAAATCAATTTTATCTTCATTCTTCCTGAATGGGTTGTCACCTGATTTCAATAAACCGTAACCAAGGTCTAGGCTGTTATCCCATGTAATATTTCCTTTTTTGTAATTAGCAAATCCGCTAAAAATTCCGGCAATTGAAAACGAATTTTCACCACCGGCAGCCCAGTTGGTAAGCCCAACCTGATTAAAATTTATTCCGGTAAAACTTCCGAAACGCCAAAGTGTATCGGGAGGAATGGTATCCTGTGCAAAAACATTAAATTGAATGATGACCGCAGCAGTTGCGATTAAAATCTTTTTCATAAAAGATCTAATATTTATTTTTTTAGTAAGTCTCTGATTTCGGTCAAAAGAACTTCCTCTTTTGTAGGTGCCGGAGGTGCAGAAGGGGCAGTTTTTTCTTTTTTCTTTGCTGAATTCATTCCTTTAATAATAAGGAAAAGAACAAATGCAACAATTACAAAGTTGATAGTTGCTGAAAGAAAAAGTCCGTATTTCACTGAACCAAACATTGTAAGTTCTTCCAGTTTTGTAAGGTGAGCAGCTTCCAAGGCAGGTTTCAATAATAAAGGAGTTATCACGTCCTCAATTAAGGAACTTATAATTTTCCCGAAAGCACCGCCAATGATTACACCTATTGCCAGGTCAACAACATTTCCCCTCATTGCAAAGTCTTTAAATTCTTTAATCATGCTCATAATTTTTTAGTTTTAGTTTATAATAATTCATGTTGAAACAAGGAGAATACAATATTGTTCTTACCCTCCAATAATTTTTTTTATCTCATTCAGTTTCAACAAGGCTTCTACCGGAGTTAGCGTGTTAATGTCGGTGTTCAGAATATCTTCCTTTATCTGGCTTAAAACCGGGTCGTCTAATTGAAAAAAACTGAGTTGATAATCCTGTTTATCTTCTTTTTTATTTTTTGAGGGAAGGAGCTCTCCGCTGTGAGATTTTTCTAACTGGTGCATAATCTCATTCGCGCGTTCCACTACTGTTCTTGGCATTCCCGCCATTTTAGCCACATGAATACCAAAGCTGTGTTCACTTCCGCCCGCAACAAGTTTGCGGATAAAAATTACTTTATTGCCTACTTCTTTTACTGACACATTGAAATTCTTAACACGTTGCATGGTCTTTGAAACTTCATTCAGTTCGTGGTAGTGCGTTGCAAATAATGTTCTTGGTCGGCTTGCCGGATTTTCATGAAGAAATTCAACAATGGCGTGAGCAATGGAAATACCATCGTAGGTGCTGGTTCCTCGTCCGATTTCATCCAGAATAATCAGACTTTTTGCAGAAACATTATTCAGAATACTTGCGGTTTCATTCATCTCCACCATAAAAGTAGATTCGCCTGAAGAGATATTATCGGATGCACCAACTCGGGTGAAAATTTTGTCTGCTAAACCAATTACAGCTGATTTTGCTGGAACAAAGCAACCTGCCTGTGCCATAATCACAATGAGCGCGGTTTGTCGCAACAGTGCTGATTTTCCTGCCATGTTCGGACCAGTGATGATGATGATTTGTTGTGTATCGCTGTCGAGGTAAATATCGTTGGCAATGTATTGTTCACCCGTTGGCATGGCACGTTCGATCACAGGATGTCTGCCGTCTTTGATGTTCAGAATATTTTCGTCCGTAATTTCCGGTTTCACATAATTGTTTTGTTCTGAAATGGTGGCGAAACAAAGAAGACAATCCAAACGACTAATTAGTGAGGCATTGAGTTGCACAGGAATAATGTAATCGGAGAGTGTAACTACCAGTTCATTAAACAACTTTATTTCAAGCGCGAGAATTTTTTCTTCAGCGCCCAGAATTTTTTCTTCGTATTCTTTTAGTTCGGGAGTGATGTAACGCTCGGCATTGGTAAGTGTTTGCTTGCGCATCCAGTCGGCCGGGACTTTGTTTTTATGCGCGTTGGTTACTTCAAGATAGTAACCAAAAACATTGTTGAAAGCCACTTTCAGCGAAGTAATTCCGGTGCGTTCCACTTCGCGTTTTTGTATCTCCAGTAAATATCCTTTTCCTGAATAGGCTATTTTTCTAAGTGCATCTAATTCTTCATCAACACCTGCATTTATTACGTTTCCTTTTTGCAACATATAAGGAGCATCCGGGTTCAGTTCTTTCTCAATTTTTTCGCAAATAATTTTGCAGGGATTAAGTTGATCTGCAATTTTTTTCAAGGTGTTGTTTGAACTGTTTTCACAAATCATTTTTACCGGCTCAATAGCACGTAATGCTTTTCCTAATTGCACCACATCGCGCGGACTTACACGGCCTGCGGCAACACGGGAAATAATCCTTTCAAGGTCGCCAATGAAGCGTATGTTTTTTCTCAGTTCATTACTCAATTCTTCCTGCGCAAGAAAATAATCAACTGCTGAAAGACGTTCATCAATTGCTGTTTTGTTTTTCAATGGCATAGCCAGCCAGCGTTTCAGCAAACGGCCACCCATAGGTGAAATGGTTTTATCGATTACGTTGATAAGCGAAATTCCTTTATCGTTTGCTGGAGCAAGTATTTCAAGGTTGCGAAGTGTAAAGCGGTCGAGCCAAACATATTTATCATCTTCAATCCGCGAAATATGTGAAAGGTGTTTTATTTTATCATGCTGCGTATCATAAAGGTAATGCAAAGCCGCACCAGCCGCAATACTCGCAGCTTCCATGTTTTCAATTCCAAAACCTTTCAGTGATTTGGTTTCAAAATGGCGCAGCAATAATTCGCCTGTAAATTCAGGCGTAAAAACCCAGTCATCAAAACGGAACGTGTAAAATTTATCACCGAAATTTTCTACAAATGTTTTCTGTTTGTTTTTCTGATAAATAATTTCGCTTGGCCGAAAACTTTGCAACAGTTTATCAATGTGGGCAAGGCTTCCTTCAGCAACTAAAAACTCGCCTGTTGAAATATCGAGAAAAGCTATGCCGGAAATTTTTTCACCAAAATGAATGGCGCAGAGAAAATTATTGCTTTTGTTTTCCAGTATGTTTTCGCTGAAGACAACACCAGGAGTTACCAATTCTGTAACACCACGCTTTACAATAGTCTTTGCAAGCTTCGGATCTTCCAACTGGTCACAGATAGCAACACGCTGCCCGGCACGGACTAACTTTGGTAAATAGGTTTCAAGCGAGTGATAAGGAAATCCTGCCAGCTCAACAAAGGATGCTGCACCATTTGCTCTTCTTGTGAGAACAATACCGAGAATTCCGGATGCTTTTTTTGCGTCTTCACCAAAGGTTTCGTAAAAATCACCCACACGAAAAAGCAGCAGCGCATCAGGATATTTCGCCTTGATGGTGTTATATTGTTTCATCAAAGGGGTTTCCTTATCGGCTGTTGCGCTTTTAATCATTGAACGATTCTTCATCGCAGTAAAAATACAAATTGAAGAATAAGAGTTACTCTAAAGTTTTTAACATGATTTCATCAATTTTTTTTTTGATATGTTGTTGTAGAAACACGATGCTCGTGTTTCTTTTTAAGATAAGCGACACGAGCATCGTGTCGCTACGGCAAAAACAAATATTTTTGTCCCATGCGAAAACTGAAGAACGAAGAATTAGGTCGAAAATCTGTAGAGGAATTCCGCACCGGAAAAAAGTTGCCAATTGTTGTAGTGCTGGATGATGTGCGCAGTATGCACAACATCGGCTCTGTGTTTCGCACCAGCGATGGTTTTATGGTGGAAAAGATTTTGCTTTGCGGAATTACTGCTCAGCCGCCCCACCGTGAAATCACGAAGACTGCACTTGGCGCAACCGAATCAGTTGAGTGGAAATATTATCAGAATGTTTTGGATGCAATTAATGAATTGAAAAATGAAGCTTATAAAATTGTTTGCATTGAGCAAGCAGAAGGCAGTATTGATTTAGCCGATTTTATTCCTGAGGAAGATACCAAGTATGCTGTTGTTTTCGGAAACGAAGTAAACGGTGTTTCTCAAGCTGTAGTTGATGTGTGTGATTACTGCCTTGAAATTCCACAGTTCGGAACCAAACATTCTTTTAATATTTCAGTTACTGCAGGAATCGTGTTGTATGCATTGAGTGGAAAGATGAAACAATAAATTTATAGACATCTGTATAATAGAAAAAGTCCCACGCCTAAGCGTGGGACTTTTTCTTTATACAAATCTAAATCAGATTATTTTGCTACTTCAAAATCAACTCTGCGGTTCACGTTGTTCTCAACTCCATCAGCAGTTGGAACAAGTGTTTCATTCTCGCCTTTAGAAACAGCGCTTAATCTTCCGGCATCAATTTTATAAGTATCAACTAAATGCTTAACAACTGCATCAGCACGTTTCTGAGCAAGGTCATTGTTGAATTGCTCGGTAGCTGTTTTATCGCAATTACCAACAACTTTCAGTTTCAGGCTTGGGTTGGCTTTCAAAGCTTTTGCAACAGTTGCAAGTGCATCGTAGCTGCTCCAATAGTTAATAACTGAGCTATTCACTTTGAAATAAACAGCAGGTAACAACATTCCGGTTGTTGAACTTGAAGAAGTACTGTTGTTTGCAGTCAACTCAATAGTTTTACCCTGGAAGTTAACCAATGCACCTGGTTTGGTGTTAGGTTCAATATCCTGACTGTCGGCTACACCATCTCTGTCAGTATCCAGTTCTTTACCGTTTTCATCCACCTTAGCTCCTTTGTTGCTGAAAGGATCAGTGTCCATGTGGTCAGGAACTCCGTCAGTATCTACGTCAAGTGAGCGTCCGCTTCCGTCAACGGCAACACCTGCAGGTGTGTTAGGCTCTTTGTCAAACAGGTCAGAAACGCCATCACCGTCCGCATCTTTTGCCAAACCGTCAATGTTGCTTTGCATGTCATCCATGTTTTTGTTAAGTGCTTCAAACGGATTAACCCATTCATTTGAATTCTCGTTTTTACCGATTTTATAGGTAATGCCTAATGACAGGTAACCATATTTATCAAACCTTTGTGTGCTTCCGAAAGTAGCATCAAGCTTTTCGGTAAAAGCTGCACGTAATGATTGTTCAATACCTAAATCAAAATGTTTTGATAGTCTCATTTTAATACCAAATGCAACGGGTATAATAGTTTCAGTTGTTCTTTCTTTTTTCTCGAGAGAAGTCCAGTCTTTATAACCCCATGTACCTATAACCTCATCTGTTCCCATTCTTCTTTTAATAGTTCGGAAACTGGTATAACCATATCCTACAGAAATGTAAGGAGAGAATCTTCTTGGTTTTGTTTTGTCGCGGTAAATAAGGTTCATGAAATGACAAACTACATTTAATGAGTAGTCAAGAACATCAGCTTTAAAATAAGCCCAGTTATTGGTACTTCCATTATCTACTCCGTAGCTTTTTTGTCCGGCTAGTTTGCAACTGAGCAGGGTAACATTAAGTCCAAAAACGTTACTGAACTGGTAGCCCACATTCCCTCCAAAACCAAACTTCCAATCTTTTGTTGCCCAATTTCCTTGTTGTACATTACCATCAGGGTTACGCTGAATGTCACCCATAAACTGGGTAGCTCCCAAATTAAGGCCTATTGAAAATTTGTTGTTTTTCTTTTTTGGTACCTGAGCTAAAGCTACAGAACCAAATAAAGCAATTATTACAATGATAGATAGAGATTTTCTCATGGTTTTCTTTCTTTTAAGTATAGTTTTAATGCGGTTTAAATACTAATATTGCTGCAAAAGTAGTTGTAGTTTGTAAATATGCAAGATATATTTTACTATAATTTTCAACAAAAAGACTTTGAAAACATTATTTCAGACTTGAGTAAATCCTGATTGCCGACTTATCCTGGCATAAGGAAATCAATTCTTCAGCAGTAATATTCAAAACTGGAAGTAATGTATTTAGGCATAATTCACTAAGAGGAAGAAGGGTGAACAGCCGTTCTTTTATACGAGGGTGAGGGACTTTTAAATTCTCAGTATTGATTACCTCATTTCCATAAAAGAGAATATCAATGTCTATAACTCTAGAAGAAAGTTTTCCGCTTCTTATTCGTCCAAGTATTTTTTCAATTTCAAGAAGTGTATCAAGTAAGTGTTGAGGACTAAGTTGAGTAGTTATTAGTATTGCCTGATTAAGGAAAAGGTTTTTGTCTTCAAATCCCCAGGGCTCGCTTTCATATAAAGCAGATGTTTTCAGAATTGCTCCTGCTTTTTGTTCTATAAGTTTCCGTGCGTTTTCAAAAGAGAGTTCGCGGTTGCCCAGGTTTCCGCCCAACAATACTATAGCTTCTTTCATTTTTTAAGGGCAGCAAAGTTAAAAATTCCTAATTCTGATATAGATGCAGGTGGCTAAGAGTTTTTTTCTACTTTCGCAACGTTTTTCTAAAAACCTATAACCCACACTAAATGAAACAATTTTTTAAATTTATGTTCGCTTCCATGCTGGGAGTGATATTGGCTTCAGTTGTATGCACCTTTATTTTTGTAGGAATAATTGCTGCAATTGTTTCTTCTGCCGACAGTGAAAAAGAAGCTAAGATTGAACCCAATTCGGTGCTGCACATCAATTTTGAATCAGAAATACACGACCGTAGTTCAAACAACCCGTTCGAGAATTTTAACCTTGGCTCTATGTCAGGTAAAAAAGGTATCGGCCTTAACGATATTCTTGAAAACATTGAAAAAGCTAAAACCGATGACAACATAAAAGGTATTTATATTAACCTTGAAAGTGTTCCTTCTGGTATTGCTACCATTGAAGAAATCCGCAACAAGCTGATTGAATTTAAAGAAGGTGACTCATCAAAGTTTATTGTTGCCTACAGTGAAGTTTATACACAAGGTGCATATTATTTAGCTTCAGTTGCCGATGAAATCTGGCTGAACCCTGAAGGTATTATTGAATTCAAAGGACTTAGCGCTCAGCTGATGTTCTTTAAAGGAATGCTTGAAAAGTTAGAGGTAGAGCCACAGATTATCCGTCACGGAAAATTCAAAAGTGCTATTGAGCCTTTTATTCTTGATAAAATGAGCGAAGCCAACCGCGAACAAACCATGAAATATATGGGTTCTATCTGGAACAAGATTGTAAGCGGAATTGCTGAAAGCCGCAATCTAACTGTAGAAAGACTTAACCTGATTGCAGACTCTGCTTTAGTTCAGAATGCTACAGATGCGGTGGAACAAAAACTTGCTGATAAACTAATGTATAAAGACCAGGTGCTTGACGATTTGAAAGACCGTTTGGGATTAGAAGATGCTAAAAAGATACACCTGATAAGCATGGTGAAATATACCGATGTTCCAAAAGCTAAAAAGAAAGATGATAAAGGTTTGGCTAAAGATAAAATTGCAGTGATTTATGCAAGCGGAAGCATCGAAAGTGGCGAAGGTGATGACCAGACCATTGGTTCAGAACGTATTTCAAAAGCCATACGCAAAGCACGTTTGGATGATAAGGTTAAAGCAATTGTACTGCGTGTAAACTCACCGGGCGGAAGCGCACTGGCTTCGGATGTTATCTGGAGAGAAGTATTGCTGGCAAAACAAGTTAAACCGGTTGTGGCCAGTATGGGTGATGTAGCTGCTTCGGGCGGATACTATATCTCCTGCGCGGCTGATACCATTGTTGCCAGTCCGAATACAATCACAGGTTCTATAGGTGTTTTCGGGTTGATGTTTAACATGAAAAACCTGTTTACCAATAAATTCGGAATTACGTTTGATACCGTAAAAACCAATCACTATGCCGACCTTGGAACACCTTTCAGGGCATTGACACAGGCTGAGCGTGATATTATCCAGAACAGCGTAAACGATATTTATGATTCGTTTATCACTAAAGTTGCTGAAGGCCGCGGACTTACCAAAGCTGAGGTGGATTCAATAGGTCAGGGTAGGGTATGGAGCGGTGCCGATGCTATTAATATAGGTCTGGTAGATGTATTGGGTGGCATGGAAGATGCAATTGTTATTGCAGCTAAAATGGCAAAGGTTGATAATTACCGCGTAGCTGAATATCCTGAACAGAAAGATCCTTTCAAGGCATTTGTTGAAGAACTTAAAGGTGAAGGCGAAGATGTGTTACTTAAAAACCAGTTAGGTTCAAACTTCCGCTACTATAAATCATTAGACAACCTTCGCAAAATGGAAGGAATACAGGCAAGGATGCCGTATGATATTTATATTGAGTAACGTCATTGCGAGCGATAGCGAAGCAATCTCTTAAACAAACAGCCCTCTTGCCTCAGGTAAGGGGGCTGTTTGTTTTACACGGATTTTAGCCTGTCCGGTTGCAATATTGCCTCCGTAACCGTTACGGCAGCACTTCGGATTAAAGGATTACCACCGTAACCGTTACGGCAGCACTTCGGATTAAGGGATTACCACCGTGGCCATCACGGCAGCACTTTTACTTGGCTGAATAAGTTTTTACTGCTTTATTACGTTCCTGTTTACCCGCTGCTCTCTCTTTTAATCCTGTTAAAAACTCTGTTGAAAACCTTTCCCTTCCCAATCAGCGAAGGGGGTATTGTTTTTTATTTTTACACACCTTTCCAAAAAGCGCAACAGTAAAGGAAAAAATAAGAAATTTGCGCCCTGATTTTTAAAAGGAGAATAGAAAAATGGTAGAGACCTATAACGATGATAGTATACGCTCCCTCGACTGGAAGGAGCACATCCGCCTGCGCCCCGGTATGTATATCGGCAAACTCGGTGATGGCTCATCGCAGGATGACGGAATTTACATTCTTATAAAAGAGGTGATTGACAATGCCATTGACGAATACGTGATGGGCAATGGTAAAGTGATCGAGATCACCCTGAAAGACAAGCAGCTTAAAGTGCGCGACTACGGGCGCGGAATTCCTTTGGGTAAAGTGCTGGACTGTGTTTCAAAAATAAACACAGGAGCTAAATACGATTCAGTTGCTTTTAAGAAATCGGTGGGGTTGAATGGTGTAGGAACCAAGGCGGTGAATGCGCTTTCGGGATATTTTTATGTGCAGAGCATCCGCGAAGACAAAACAAAATATGCTGAGTTTGCAAAAGGCGAACTGATAAAAGAAAGCAAGATTGAAGCCTGTGACCAACGCAAAGGAACGTTGGTAAAGTTTGAGCCTGATCCGCAGATATTTGGTAACTATCATTTCCTGAATGAATACATTGAGCGCCTGCTCTGGAACTATGTTTTCCTTAATCCGGGACTTACCATTTATTTCAACGGAACCAAGTTCTATTCCGAGAATGGCTTACGTGATTTGCTGGAAAAGAACATCAGCGAAGAAATTCTTTACCCCATCATTCACCTGCACGGAGACGATATTGAAGTGGCAATGACCCATGGCAATTCGTATGGCGAGGACTATTATTCGTTTGTCAACGGTGCGCATACTACGCAGGGCGGAACCCATCAGGGCGCTTTCCGTGAGGCGGTGGTAAAGACCATCCGTGAGTTTTATAAAAAAGATTTTGAGGCGGTGGATGTGCGCTCTTCATTGATTGCCGCGTTAAGCGTGAAAGTGATTGAGCCTGTTTTTGAATCGCAGACCAAAACCAAATTAGGTTCACAGGAAATTGCTCCGCAAGGTGAATCCATGAAATCATTTGTAGGTGATTTCCTGAAAAAAGAATTAGACAACTTCCTGCACAAAAACCCTGAAACGGCTGAAGCATTGCTCCGCAAGATCATGCAGAGTGAGCGTGAGCGAAAGGACATGGCAGGAATTAAAAAGCTTGCCCGCGAACGTGCCAAGAAAGCCAGCCTGCACAATAAAAAGCTGCGCGACTGCCGCTCACATTATACCGATGAAAAAGCGGAAGCACGTTTAGAAACTACCTTGTTTATCACCGAGGGAGATTCAGCAAGCGGTTCCATTACCAAGTCAAGGAATGTGAATACACAAGCGGTGTTTAGCCTGAAAGGAAAGCCGTTGAATTGCTACGGTCTGACTAAGAAGATCGTTTACGAGAACGAAGAGTTTAATCTTTTACAGGCAGCGCTTGACATTGAAGAAGGTATAGAAACCCTGCGCTACAACAACATTGTAATTGCAACCGATGCCGATGTGGATGGTATGCACATCCGTTTACTGCTGATTACGTTCTTCCTGCAATTTTTTCCGGATGTAGTGAAGAATGGACATCTGTATATTTTGCAGACACCGCTTTTCCGTGTGCGCAATAAGAAAGAAACTATTTACTGCTACTCCGAACAGGAACGTAGAGATGCGATTGCAAAACTTGGAGGCAAGCCTGAGATCACCCGCTTCAAAGGATTAGGAGAAATTTCACCTGATGAGTTTAAGCACTTCATTGGAAAAGACATTCGCCTTGACCCGATTATTCTGCGCAAGGAAACTAGTATTCATAACCTGTTGGAATTTTACATGGGTAAAAACACACAAGACCGCCAGAACTTTATTATTGAAAACCTGAAGATTGAAAAAGATTTAGTGGAGGAAGAAATTGTGCATGGGTAATTTTGGTAAATAGGTAATTGGTTGTTTTACTAATTACCTGAATTACCTTAATCAACCAATAACTAAACAGAAGAATGAAAATTGACGATATAGATAACACAGAAAACTCCGGTGAATTAGACCCTGAATCGCAAGGAGCTGATGGTGCTGCGCACAACGTTATACAGTTGTCGGGCATGTATCAGAACTGGTTTTTGGATTATGCTTCGTATGTAATCCTTGAACGTGCTGTGCCTGCTATTGAAGATGGTTTGAAACCTGTGCAGCGGAGAATTCTGCACTCTATGTGGGAGATGGATGACGGACGCTACAACAAAGTGGCGAACATCATTGGGCACACTATGAAATACCATCCGCACGGTGATGCATCCATCGGTGATGCACTTGTAGGATTAGGACAAAAAGAGTTACTCATTGACCAGCAGGGAAACTGGGGGAATATTCTTACAGGTGACTCTGCTGCTGCTCC
>CAMDBK010000066.1 GCA_945889235.1 Chitinophaga pinensis | reverse complement strand
GCCGTACTAATTTATGTATTATAACTGAGATTGTAGTTGACTTATAGAATTCATCAATGAATTTACATATTTTTCCCATTGTTGAATTACGTCATTTTGTGCCGCAATTTGCATTTCCCTTTTTTTAGGTAAACGACCTATTTGCCATTCTTGTATCTTTCTCATCCTGTTATGTTCTTGCGTCAAACTAATATTTCCAGCTTCCAATTTTTTCTGTAAATCGTGTATTTCGTTTTGAATACCTTCCTTTCTTAACCGCTCTTTCTTCTTTTCAGCATTGGCATACGCTTTAGCATTATTCTCATTATTATTTGTTGTACTTTTTGAATTAGGATTAACCTGTTCTTGATTGTTTACTTTTGAGGAATTGGGATCGACTGAAGAGGATTGAGAGGGTGTATTTCTGATAGTTGAATTATGTGCATTGATCAAAGAATCTGACACCCGCTTAATTACTAGAGCAGTATTGCTACTATTGATCGAATCTAATATCCGTTTACTTTCTAAATCGGCATTTTGACCTTTTGATTTAAAAATGAAAATGAAAACAATTAAGAAGAGAGCTGCGGCCGACAAAACATAATATTTATACTTTACTAAGATCGAACCTTTCTTGTTCAAAGGAGTATCTAGTTCCTTCAAATCAATGCGATCGAGTTCACCTGAAATTAGATTTGAAGCTTCTTCCTTTGAATCGGAGGAATTCACCTCACTTATTTCCTCTATTTGATTCAAACCATTTCCAATAGCGCTCTCTAACTTTTCACTCTTTTCAACTTCAGTTTGCAAATCATCGGTTTCGATAGCCTGATCTGAATTATTTTTTATTGATGCTTCGGGTAGATTAGAAAGTTCTGTTGATTTAATATGTTCTTTTTCTATAGAAAAATTCCAACCATCTTTAATTCCAAAAGCTACTATTTGATCAAGAAATTCGTCACAGTTTTGGTAACGGTCCTCCAATTTCTTTGCAGTTGCTTTTAAAATCACTTCATCCAACTTCGTTGGTACATTTGGATAATACGAACTAGCAAATGGCAGAGGTTCCATTACAATTTTATTATAAACCTCATATTCAGTTGTCATTCCTTCGTATGGAGTAACACCAGTCAACATCTGGTAGAATGTTATACCCAATGAATAAATGTCTGACCGCTGATCAACTTCTTTGCCTTGTACTTGTTCTGGACTCATGTAAAAAACAGTTCCCATTTGGGTTCCAGCTTTCGTGAGTTTGTTTCCAGCATCACTCAGCATCTTTGCAATTCCAAAATCCAGAATTTTTACTTTACCATTTTTTGTAAGCAGGATATTTGCAGGCTTTATGTCGCGATGAACTACGCCTTCCGTGTGTGCATAAGCAAATGCTTCAAGAATACATTGCATAATTGGGATGGCACGCTCGGCAGGAATTGGACCAGAAACATTTTTGATGTATTCATCAAGTGGGGTTCCATCAACAAGCTCCATGATTAAAAACAAACCATTTTCATCTTCAACAAAATCAAACAAGGATACAATTCCATTGTGCTGCAAATGCGCCATAGTATTTGCTTCCTGCTTGAAGCGTGCACGCAGACCTTCATTTTTTACAAGTTGCTGGTGTAAACTCTTAATTGCAACCTTTCTGCCAAGCTGCGTGTGAACTGCGAGATATACGTTACCCATTCCGCCTTCACCGAGCAGGGATTTTACTTCGTAGTTACCAATTTTTTTGCTAATCATGACAGAATTTTAAATAGAATCTTTTTTCTTCAATGAAATCCAAATTCCAACAAAAAAAATAAAACCGAGAATAAAAACGATTGTTCCATCAAGCATTAATGTACCAGCATGTTCACCGAAGTTGGATTGATATGAACTATGAAAATTATTTTTAAGTTGAGGATAAGCACGAATAAGACTATCGTGATGATCTATTGTCGGTGCATCACCAGGGTTCGCTGCCGGCGTAATTCTTGGAATCCGTTCAACAATTTTATCTTGGATGTGATCGAACCCTTCAGTACCCCAACGAGAAAAAGTAAAATAACTGATAAACTCTACAGCTGCATTTGGAATTTTTGCAACAATTCCTGCTAGCATGATTTGAGGAATAACAGCAATAGGAACAATGGACATAACTTTTTCTGAACTATCTGAAATTGATGAAATATATAAACCGAATAAAGAAGAAATAACAGTAAGAAAAAACATCCATATTGTACCTGTCATTGGATCGGCCCATCCAATAAAATTTGAATGATTTGAATACCATCCCCAAATTATAAAATTAAAAAGTATAGCTTGTATAAGTGCAAAAATTCCAAGTACACTAACTTTAGAAAAAATGTAAGGAATGATCAGCACATTGAACATTCGTTCGCGCTTATAAATTGGTGCTTCCGCAACAATTTCTCTAGCGGCATTATTTACCCCAAACCAAATAGCAGATATAGCCATCAAAAAAGGAACTGCGCTGCTGATTTCATCAAAAATAAAACAAATCAATGCCGCAATAATCGGTGCCTGCAAAATCATAATTGCAGAATTTTTTCTATCGTTGGTTTTGATCTTAAAATATCGACTTAGCAACCAGAAAAACTGTCGAATCGGATTAACGGAATTGTCTATTTTTCGATTCGAATTCTGAGAAATATTTAACGAATTGGCTGGTTTATTGGTTTTGTTTATCCAATACTTTGCTTTTTCTCCAGCAATATTTGCATACACTTCAACCGGCGCACTCACATTGAAATATTCTTTATAGGCCGTTGCACCACCATAATATATTAAGTAGCCTCCCTCAGCCATGAACATTACAGAATCCATATGAGCAAGGTCATCCGGTTTGTGTGTTACCATCACAACAGTTGTCCCCTTTTCAGAAAGGTTTCTCAAAATGCCCATAAACTCCTCAATCGTCTGAGGGTCTAACGGTGAAGTTGGCTCATCTAGAAAAAGTACAGCCGGGTCAGACAATAATTCAACAGCAATTGAAACACGTTTACGTTGTCCACCACTAATCTTTGAAACCAAATTGTTTCTTATTTCAGCGATATTTAGTTCTCGAAGCAATTGTTCTATCTTGGCCTGTACGAATTCATCTTTCACTCCAACAAGTCGAATATGAGAGGCATAGTATAATGATTGCTCAACTGTTAGTTCACGATGCACAATATCATCTTGCGGCACATAACCGATTTGTGTTTTAAGATAACCGTAATTACTAATAAGTTCGAGACCGTTAACATAAACTTCGCCAGCAGAAGCCGGAGAATCACCATTGAGCACTTTTAACAATGTGGATTTCCCGCATCCTGACGGCCCCATAATTGCAATCAACCCACCTGCAGGAATATCAAACGATGTTTCTTTCAATGCAAGAAAACCATTACCATATTGTTTGCATACTCTTGTAGCCCGAACAGCAGACTCGTTACTTAAGTTTCGACCTTCTCCCTCAAGACTTAACTGAAAACGACCTACGAATATTTTATCATTTCCTGAAACTTCAGCAGAACTAATTTTTCTATTATTTACGAAAGTTCCATTAAGAGACCCCTCATCCGTTATTTGATACTTGCCCGAAGATGTCTTTCTTACTCTTGCATGAACACGACTTACAGAAGTATGCGACAACACAACATCGCAATCAGGCGATCGACCGATCGTAATTTCAGGTTTGTTGGCAAGATATTTTAATAATGAAGAAACGCCAGCAGATGAAGAAGCATTTGAACTTACTCGTGAACTTATTGCCACAGGCACTTTGTCGCCAACAATAAGAATTGCAGATTTTGCATGAGAAAAACTGATATTGTCATCTATATTAATGGGAATCAATTGACCAGCAGCAATTTTCTGACCATTTATAAAAGTTCCATTAGTGCTATTGCAATCCTGTATATAAACTCTGTTTCCATCACACACAAGTTGAGCATGTAATCGGGAAACTTCATTCACAGAAAAAATAATATCCGTACCCACTTTCCCAATAGACAAAGAAATTTGTTTCCCAGATGCAAATTTTAGTTTTTTCAGTAGTTGGGCATTCTGGAAAAACTGATATCTAATTTCTTCCATAACTAATTTCCGCCCGGTTCAATTTTTAGTTGATTCATGTCAGCAGTAACACCAAAACCAAATGGAACTTTGATAGTTTCCGCATCTAAAACCAAAGAAGCCGTTCCTTTAATGTATGCGCTATTTAATTCTTTCCCCCCTTTTTCGATACCAGCCATCATCAGTGCAATGTGATGAACACGTAAAACACCATTTAAGTGCATCTCCTTCTTTGGTTCCATCACTACCTCCTTTTCTAGGGACCAATTCCCCATTACTGTTTGGCTATTTGCACTCGGCAGTACCTCCATTTCAATACTTTTGACAGTAAATTCAAAATTGAAAGTATTTTTTACTTTCACATTAAAATTCATTTTTGACTCTACAGGACTAACAGGCCTATAGTTAAGCGAATCGAAACTAATGTTGTTGTCTGCAAAAAATGATGATAATATCAAACCATTAATTTCTTTTTTAGGAATCGTTGATTCGATATTGACTTCATTAACAAAAAAAAGTGGTGAAAAAGATCCTTGGACAGTAATTGTACTTTCAAAATTATCAACTTTAGAAGTATAAGCTTTCATCAATTGATCGGAATTCAACATCATTATGACTGTTATCGAATCAGAAGATCTCGGACCAATTGTAAATTTGCCGATTCTTCCTTTTCCGATAAACCCTGAGGAAGCAGAAGAAGAAAAAACAACATCCTTACCTGTAACTGAAAATAAATTCGGATTCTCAAGCGTGATTTTAATAGCAACTTCAAGTGAGTCTCCCATTTTACGCATCAATTCAACATTATTAAATTTCACCAATTTTGGTGCGCCAGAAACAAGGCTTAAAATAATAAAAAAAACTATTACGTTTACTGCTGTAAAAAAAACAAGTTTTTTCCAATTAATTTTCTGTTGTTTCATAAATACTAACTAATTATAATGAACAATCTATTTTATAATTAACTGACAAATGGTTTTTTAGACAATCACGGCGTTGAGCTGATAATGGATGACTACTGGTGAATTCAGTTAAGGCATCGGAATTGCCATCTTGTTTTGACATTCTATCCCATAATTTTACAATAGCACAAGTTTCAAAACCTGCAAGGTTGCATAAATCTGCTCCCTTAAAATCACAAAAGGCTTCATCTTTTTTACCAAATGGACTTCTGAGAATTCCGTCGATTGTCGAAGCGATTCCCCCAAAATCTGGTCCTAGCGCTTTTTCCGAAATCTTTTGAGCTCGAAGCATCTTGTTGATATGCCCAAGTTCATTATGATAAATTTCGTGTCCAATTATTCCTGCTATTTCATTATCATTCTGGAGAAATTCATACATAGCTGTGGTAAAATATATTCTCCCTCCGCAGGTCCATGCATTTAATTCATCTGCTTGAATAAGAAATACTACATAATTAAACCCGAGCGGATTTGGAATTTTTGAAACAAGTTTTCTCAATATTGATTCCAATTTCTCACTTATTTCGTTCTTAAGAATTTTTGAGCCTTTCAAAAGTTCATTATGATGTTTTTTTCCGAAATCCAATTCTTCCTTAATACTTACTGTTACACCAGACGCATTAATTGCCTGCGTCCTAATATCATCAAGTACTCCACTAGCCTCATTAGCATCACGATTTTCCTTACTCACGATACAGGAAAAATCATAAGTAATTTTGGAAGAAGATTTGGTATTGGCATTTGTCTTTGATTTGAATGAATCGTTTGAGGGCATATCTGCAGTATTATTTGATGCCGTCCCTTTATTACTGGATTTGCTATTAAATCCAACCATCTCATTGGCTCCAAACAAAATAAAAATAAATACCAACGAAGCAACCAAACTCAATGCATAAACTTTTAAATTACTCATGTTTTGCAACGGTATAGCTTGACCTCCGGACACAGAAATTGGTATGTACTGTTCCCATTCCAATAGACTGCCACCCAATAACACAAAATCCCCTCGCTTCAGTTTGTATGGAGAAGAAATCCTATCTCCATTTACAATTGTACCATTGACCGAACCTAGATCATTAATAAAAATATTATATTCGTCATCAATAATAAGTTGGGCATGCTGACCTGAAATGTATGACTCTGTCAATACAATGTCATTTGCCCTGCTTCGTCCAATGTTAATAATTTTAGTCATAAGCTTAGCGCTGTTTCTCTAATTCAATTTCATGAGTAGATAGATCACCGTCATTATTAACCGCGGTTAAAAAAAGTATATTATCCTTAAACTCATAAGCAAATCGAAAATTTTCTATGTTATCAAGATTATCAGGATTAAACAAAAGTCTTTTGGAAGATTTATTTATCGTCCAAGTACCTTTAATTGTTTCACTACCATTTTTCCACTTGAATCGATGTTCGTTATTCTCATCATTAATAATCAACTCTCTCATCCCACGACAATTATCATTACACTCCCATATTCCTACAATTCTTTTTTCGTCTGAATTATTTCTAACAAACAAGAAAATACCAAAAATCAGTACAATAATCCCAATAAATATTCCTGTATTAATTACACTGCTATTATTTTTTATTCGATAAATTGGTGATTGTTGTGGCGGATAATTCTGCATGCCAATGGAATTTCCAGCTATGTGTTGATTGGCATTTTGTGGTGCATTAATATAATTCCTCCAAGGCACAATAACATTGCCTACTTTTAAAATATCATTATATTGTAAGGGGAAATTCCCATAAATTTTAGAACCATTTACAAATGTTCCATTGGTGGAATTATTATCACGTATTGAAAATGAGTTACCTGAAATAATGATAACTGCATGATTTCTTGAAACTGAAGTATCATCAATGATGATCTCATTATCTCTTGACCTGCCGACCCTAAGCTCTTTCATTTATTCAGGTAATAGTTTTGAAGAAAATTCCGTAGTTGACTTAAAGCGATCATTCATATCAACACAAGTTGCTTTGTCGATAACAGCTTGTAAATTGTCAGAGATAAAAGGATATACCTCTTTTGCTTTGGGAAGTTTCCCCTCTCTTATTTTTGTAAACAATTCATCTCTTGACATATTTCCTCTTAAAGGTGTTGTACCGGTAAGCATTTGAAACAATGTAATTCCGAGTGAATAAATATCAGAACGACTATCGATATTTTTTCCTAATGTTTGTTCAGGACTCATGTAAAGAGGACTGCCCATGATTTGGCCCGTATTAACCTTTGTGCTTTCATTTGAAATTCCAAAATCCAGAATCTTTATTCGACCACTTCCATCAATCATAATATTGGATGGCTTAATGTCAAGGTGAAGAACATTATTTTCATGCGCGTAACCAATAGCATCCAGCACTTCCTTCATCATTGCGATTGCACGTATTTCAGGAATGGGCCCTGAAACTTTATTGATGTATTCTTCGAGATTATTTCCTTCAACAAATTCCATAACCAAAAAATAAGCATCTTCTCGAATGATAAAATCCTTGAGGGAAACAATGCCTGGATGTTTCAAATACAAATACTGATTGGCTTCGAAAACAAAGCGCTTTCGCATCTCATCACTCTTAAATAAATTACTCCACAATACTTTTACTGCAACCAGCCTTCCATTATTAAGATCAATGCCCTTTAGGACACTGGCTGTTCCACCGGAGCCAATTTCCTCAATGATTTCGATATGGTTAATTCTTTGAAATTGCATTTGACTATTTGTTCAGATAAAATTTTTACAAATAAAAATAGTTAGCGAAAATTATTCATTACAAGCGAGTTTCTTCCTAGCCATTGCATCATTGATGGCATCCTCACAAGTTTTTTTTGCTCTTTGAACAGATGCATTATAACTATCATCAGCAGCTTTTTTAGCATCTTTCTTCTCTTTTTCTTTCTTCAGT
This sequence comes from Chitinophaga pinensis, assembly GCA_945889235.1. GTDB lineage: Bacteria > Bacteroidota > Bacteroidia > SXHM01 > SXHM01 > SXHM01. The sequence continues at coordinate 3,778 of CAMDBK010000066.1, read as the reverse complement.
TTATCGGCTTTATTATAGGCAACTTCTTTATCGTTCTGGGCTGCTGCTAAATCTGTGTCTTTCTTCGATGCTGCATTTGCTTTTTCAGATGTTTCGGTCTCTCTTGCTTTCGCACATGGATCTGGCTGTGGGGGATCCACAACTGGAACGTCTGTGGAAGCAGGGGTAGTTGTAGGAGCAACTGGTGGAATCGTCGGTGTATTAGCAGTCTTTTTTGGGGCTTGAACCTTTTTGTTTTCGACAGATTGACCTTTCTTTTTCCATTTAATAATTTGGCCCTCTTTAATCTTATTTGGATCTAATGGAGTCTTGTCAGCTTTACAGGGCTTAGAGAAGTCGTATTGGTCTTTATAATGTGTATTATGTTCATTTAGAATTGGGATGTACGTTTCACCGACTTCCACTGTATGCTCCAAATCAACTCCATTTACCTTATCGCAACTCAACAAACCAACTTTAACATTCGGTTGAATTTCAGGTAAAATTATAACAGGAGTCTCTTTAGTAGAGTCTATCTTTCTAACTTTTTTATTTGTTTTTTCTTCACTAAAAGGATCAACCATCAAAATAGTTCCCAAAATCAGAATAACAAAAATAAGTGATGCTACAATTAATTGCATTTTATTAAATATTATTCCGCTACGCCTTGCTGGAATTTGCATTTCCAAATTTGGCGTCTGCACCATGGTATTCGAAAGATTTTCTTTAGGTGAAAAATCTGGGAATGAGGAACGTTGGTAAGGACTTTCATTCACTCGTAAAAGTTGTACCGTAATGTTATCATGTCCTCCTGCATTTTTTGCAGCATTAATCAATTCTCGTGCAGCAGCATTCAGCTCGTAATTTTTAGTAAGAATTTCCTGCATTGAACTATCATTCACCAAACCGCATAAGCCATCAGAGCAAAGCATAAAGACATCACCTTTTTTAGGTGTAATGGGTTGTTGACTAATGGTAGGCTCAACAACTTGGCGAACACCAAGTGCCCTTGTTAATTCATTTTTTCGTGGATGACTTTCTGCTTCACTGTCCGAAATTACACCTGCATCAACCAAGGTTTGTACAAATGAATGATCTTTCGTAATTCGGTAGAGTCTATTATCAGACAAAACATAAATTCGGCTATCACCTACGTAACCAATATGAATGCTATCCTTTGTAACTAATAGTACAGTACAGGTTGTGCCCATACCTTTCAGCTCTGGATTGGTATTCGCCGCATCCAAAATTTCTTGATTTGCGACAACAATTGCATTATTAATTTCTACCGAAGGGGATGCGAGGTTTGAAGAAGAAATGTATTCAAGAATACATTTCACGGCAATTTGAGATGCTGTTGCACCACCAACATGACCGCCCATACCATCACAGACGGTAAATAATGGTCCATGTATGCTTTCAACAAAGCCAAAACTATCTTCGTTGCCTTTTCTAACATTACCAATATCGGTAAGTCCCGCTTGTTCAATTTTAATTTCTGACATATATTTAGCTTTGAAAAGTTATACCAATTTCACCAACCTCAATAAAATCTCCACTTCGAAGTGGAGATTCAGAAACAACTTTGCCATTTACCCTGGTTCCGTTAGAACTTTTATGATCAACAATACTGTATAAACCATTTTCATTGAAGTAAATAGTAGCATGTTTTTTTGAAACTGTATTCAATTGAATATAAAAGTCATTGGTTTTTTCCCGACCAATAGAAAAAACGGGTTTAGAAACATCAACGCTTCCACTATTACCTTGAAAGCTGTAATTGAGTCTTGGAAAAGCTCCTTTCATCAACATCAATTTCGTCAACCTTTCCTCCTCGATTTTTTGTTTTTCAAGATTTTTCAAGCGATCAGCTTCCATCTCCTTTTCCATCTGATCCTGCTTTAACTTGCGCAAGTTTTCATCCGTTTGTTTCTTCTCATTTTCAGAACGTTCAGTTTGCATACGCAAAGCATCCTGCGTTCTTAAAAGTTCTTCCTGTTGCTTTAACCGGTTTTTTTTGGATTTTTTTACAAATACAATAACCAAAACAAGAATTAAAATTATTGCGAAAAGCACAGCACCAGAAATTATTTTATTCCCAAGCACCCACTCCATGAAATTTTGTTTGGGTATTTGAAAAGGTCCTTGTGCCGTTGCTGGAATCGAGCTAACTTCAAATTTCAATTCTGCGGATTGACCATTTTTAGGCAACTTGGAATTATAGGAATACTCATATTGACTTCCTCTGCTATCTGAAATGACCGAATTAAGAAATTTGTTCAGAAAAGTTGCGCAAGAGTCTACATCATTTTTTTTACTCGCAAAATAGGAGCCATAAGTTGGGAAGCAAATTTGATCCCGAATAATCTGACTGTACCGAGAGAAATTAAAATAAGAGATGGAATAAATTGGGATATTTCTCTTTAAAGACTCCGATTTTATATCAACAGGAAGTATTTTAGCAGCAGTATTATCCAGTTCATCTGAAAAAAGGAAAATAGCCGATGGCATTGAATCTTTTTCCTGACTTATAATAGTCATTGCCTCCATCAAAGATTGATTGATATCGGCTCCAACCTGCTGCTGATCTCGAAAGGATTTCGCTTCAATAGCTTTTACTGATGCCGCAATAACATCGACATCATCCGTATAACCTGAAGTTTCCTGAAAAACATATTTCCCATCCCGATACCAATCGAAAGAACAAACCATTATCTGATCTCCAGGATTTATAGCAGAAGAAATGCCCCTTGAGATAACATCACCAAAAAACTTTCTTTCAGCAACACCAATTGACAACCAGTGATTTTCAACCAAAATGATGACTCTCTTGTTCTTTGGAGCAGTACCTGATAATTCCACAGGCTTAAAGGAATATTCAACCTTTGTCCCATTCTCGGATAAGGTGAGTTGCTCTTTTGTAAGCGCAGTTTGTCCAAAACCTCTATACCATACTTTCCCCTTTACAACAGGAAAAGAATCTGCGACAGGAACATCAGGTCGCAAAAATATTTTCTGGGCAAAAGTTTCATTTATTCCAATGAAAATAAGGAGAAAGAAAATAAATAATCTGCAATTTCTTTTCATAACTAAATGGCAGATTTGAACTTGAATAAAGTGGTTCCACCTAACCTAATTTCATCGCCATCATTTAATTCATAAGGTTTACCAATCTCAATCAATTCGCCGTTGAGAAAGGTTCCATTTACTGCCATCTCATCTTTCAAATAAAACTTGCCCATTCTAAATAAAATTGTGACATGTTTTCCAGAAATAGCTGTGTCTTTGGCAATGGTAATAGTATTTTCAGGGTCACGACCAATGGTATTATTTCCTTCGTAAATTCTAAAATCTAACCCCATCGCATCAAGCGTATATGAAATAATCCAACCAGTAATTTTACGGGTTGCTCTTGGTTTTTCAGTAAGTATATTTTCACCTCCATCGCTCTCCTCCATTCCCTGAATAAATGTTCTATTCAAGTCTCTCTTATTTCCATCGGTCTTTCCCCCGCCAAAAATCTGTGTTGACTGATTAGTTCCTCCTCCTGAGCCAAAAACCTGTGTCTTGCCAGAATCACCAGAGGAGGTCTGATCGGTAAAACCACTAATCTGAGTTTTGTCGTTCAATTCATTATTTTTATTCGGGCCCGAGTCGCTTGTTTTAGGACAGTAGGGACATTCGTGCAATTCTTCCTTGAAGAAATGCCCATTATTGCATTTTTTGAAACCTTTCATAAAGTGTTTGGTTGGATGGATTAAAGATTCTAATATAAAAAGTAAATATACTAAAAATTGAG
>CAMDBK010000065.1 GCA_945889235.1 Chitinophaga pinensis | reverse complement strand
GCCATAATATAAATGGATGAACCGCCCTGGCCCATTGACTGTGTAAGTCCACCACCTGCCAATAATCCGGGCGACCACAAACGTTCGGTTGTAAAACCCCATGGCTCTTGTCTTGGGCAATTCCAATTCAGCGCTTCCGCTTCGGCATGCAGAAAAAGAAAACTCAACGGCTGATAACGTGCAAATATTCTTCCGCCATAAATATGGGTTGAATAATTATAGGTTCGTATGCTGTAGTATTGATAAGTGACTCCAAAACCTGCTGAAATTTTAGGAGTAATTCTGTATCCGACAATTGGTGATAAATTTACCATGGTAACATTGCCGAACTGTGCGCCAACATTGCCTCCTAAATATACTTTACTCCAGAAAGGAGATTTTGGTTTTTCCTGCTTTGTCTGCGCAGAAACAGATAGCTTTAGAAATGAAAATGCTAGAAAGAAAACAATGCTGCGCATGAAACTAAATTTGAAGTAAATATAGATTTTTTCTATATCTATTGATAAGCAGGACAAGTATCATCATGCCCTTTCTTCCCTGATTTTCCTTTCTTGCCTTTCTTATGTTTCTTTCCACCACCACCGCATTTTGGATTTTTAAAAAAAGGAATTTTCAGGTTGAAATAAATGTCGGCAGCATTCATGTTTGTTTTTATAATAAGAGGTATTATATTATCTGTTCCTATAATCAGGTTATTGATTCGTAGCATTACTCCCGGTTGTATTTTTCTGAAATCGTGGAGGGAAACAGGCAATGAAATTTCCCATCTTCTTCTTTCATAACGCGGAGTTATAGCTATTGTACTTCTGCGGTGAACACCAAACGGTGCTTGTATTCTGAACCCTTGTATTGCAGTAAGATTAGCAAAGAAATGATTGCCAAAGTTGTAGTCAAACTGTATACTTGCATAAGATGGCAGCCATGTTGTGAAACTTGTTGCACGGATATTTGTGGGCGATGTTCCATAAAAATTACTGCTCAGGTTTTGATCTACTGAACCAAGATTTGTAAAACTTGCTGTATCGTAACCTAGCCATGCGTTTGAAGTGTTATGGTATTCCTGATAAACTGAATTTTTCTTGAATTTGATATTGCCAATATCCATAACCGAAATTCCAAGTTTGTATCGATAATCTTTTACTGAACAATCCGACATGGATGAGAATGGAACATAGGAGCCAACATCATCCAGCATTTTTTTAAAAGTAAAACCAACATCAACGCTCCAACCTTGACCGGCACCAAATCCGGGTTCTGCAATTCCGTATTTTCCGTTAATAGGCCTTAAATAAAGGTTGCTATCGTTCTGAACATTATAGTTTATTGATTCTACATCAAGGGCTATTGAGTTGATACCTGAAAGGTATTTTACAGTAAGCCCACCGGTAAATAAATTTTTTCGCTCTCTGCTTATTATTGCTGCATACGAAAGCCCTATTTCACCCAAGGTAAGTGATGTTGTTTTAAAATCTTTGTCTGAAAATTCAATATCGTGTTGCGGTGCATACTTCAAACCTTCAAAAATAAATTTTGCAATCGGGGCGGGAATTCGTGTGGCATCTGTAAATGAACGCACCGCGGTATTTAGTCCAATAGCGTGCCTTCCAAGATTAAGAGTAAATCCGGGTCCCCATACATCTACATTCACATCTCCGCGGTAAACATTTCCCAACTTATAATGGTCAAGCCCTTCAGGAAAGGGCCTTGTCCATGCACTTGCCTGCGGAAAATAAAAATAGTTGTTGTACACGTATGCCCCCATGCCAACCAGATTTATATCAAGCCATACTTTTGAATCTACTATAGATGACGGATTTAAATGTACACTTTGCGTTGGTGCATAATTGCTGTTGGCAATACCCATGCTTTCCTGTGTATAGGATACCTTAATTGCAAAAAATAAAACACAAAACAGTATGAACCTTTTCATCGCTTTATTGATGTACAAGTTTCGTAAATTTTATTTCATCGTATTTATTTTTTCTTCCGAAAGCATATTATCAACGACAAGGACTCTATTATATAAACGGAATTAGATTTATGAATATTGTGTTCAGTAAGAAAAAAGGTTTTATTGATTAATTTTGCCTCCGTTTTTATCAGCGCCATTTTATGAAACATTTGTTTTTAGTACTGTCGGTTATTTTCTTTTCATTTTCAGTGAGTGCAAAAAGTGTTGCCATTTCAGGGCAAATAAAAAATGCCGGCAACCAGAAAATTTACCTTGCCATACAAAAAGGTAACGAGCCCCAACTTGTTGATTCAACAATTACCGATGCGCAAGGTAATTTCAAGTTTGTTTTAAAAGAGGGTTATAAACAGGGAGTTTACAAGCTTTGGTACACTAAGGAAAAAGAAGCGGCATTAATTATCGGTAAAGAAGAAAATTGTAAAATAGCTGCTGATTTTAATGGACTGAAAGAAGGAATTATTCAGGTTGTTGCATCCAAGGAAAATGACGCGTATGCAGTGCTTGCTAATTTTTATAAAATATACAGAAATGAGTACGATAGCCTTACTTCTCTGCTCAGTAATATCCCACGGTTTGATCCACAAAAAGACGCTAAAACAAAACATGTAAAAGCAGCTCTTTCAACTTCAATAGTAAGGTTTAATAATTCTGTACGCCTTATTCCCAATATGTTTTCAGGAACGTTTACAACTGAAGTGCTTTGTCCTTTATATTTAGTTTCTGAAAAAAGTGAAAGTGCCGCAGGAAAAGATTTTGATACCGAAGAAGCTTTTCAGCATGCTTACTTTTTTCAGCATGTTAATTTTTCTGATGCACGGATAGTAAACACCGCAACCTACGAAATGAAACTGTACAGCTACCTTGATCTGTATGTTGACCACACTGAAGAAGGTTTTAAAAAAGGAGTTGATAATATAATGGCAGGCGCAAAAAAAAATCAGGAAGTACGTGACTTTACTGTTGCATTTCTGTTAGATGTTTTTACAAAAAAAGGGCCGCCACAGTTGGTTGAATATGTTCACGACAGTTATTCAGAAGGATGTGAAATTCCCCTGAAATCAGAAACTGAAAAATTGCTTACTAAGTTGAAGCAGATAAGCAATGGTACTCCAGCTCCTGAGCTATTAATCAATGATATTAATTATAGCCCGATAAGCATGAAAAGTACTTTAAAAGGCAAGTTGGGAATGATTTATTTCTGGGCGTCAAGTTGTCCACATTGTATGGAACATACTCCAAAAGTTTTTGAAGTTTATCAGAAATATAAAAACAAAGGTTTGGAAGTTTATTCAGTTTCATTGGATAATGATTATGCATCCTGGTTAAAGGCAATTCAGGACATGAAACTGGAATGGGTAAATGTGTGCGAACTCAAGGGCTGGAATTCAGAAGTAATTACTACGTATGCGCTGGAACGTACACCAACAATTTTTTTGATTGATAAAGCCGGAAATATTTTAGACAAAAATTTCAACCCTTCCGAGCTTGAAGATAAACTGAAAAAATACCTGCCTTGAAGCGCATAGGACTTCTTTCAGACACCCACGGACATTTAGATGAAGCAGTTTTCCGTTACTTTGAAGAGTGCGATGAAATCTGGCATGCCGGTGATATTGGTACAACAGAAGTTTTGGATAAACTTGCCGCTTTTAAACCATTTAAAGCTGTTTACGGAAACATTGACGGAACAGAATTGCGCAAAATACATCCTGCTGTTTTGAATTTCAACTGTGAGCAAACTCAGGTGCTGATTATTCACATTGGCGGCTTCCCCGGAAAGTATTCACCCGAAGCACGCAAAGAAATTATGGAAGCCAAGCCCAAGTTATTTATTTGCGGGCATTCACATATTTTGAAAGTCATATTTGATAAGAAGTATAATCTGTTGCACATGAACCCGGGCGCAGCCGGTAATCATGGTTTTCATAAAGTAAAAACATTGTTGCGCTTTACCGTTGATGGCGAAAAAATAAAAGAACTGGAAGCAATTGAAATAGGGAAAAGAGGATGAAAATAAGCGGCTTTACATTTATCAGAAATGGTTTTACATTTGGTTATCCCTTTGTTCAGTCCATTCAATCGCTGTTGCCGCTGGTTGATGAACTGGTTGTTGTTGTTGGCGACTCAACTGATGGAACACGCGAAGCAATTGCAGCTATCAATAATCCTAAAATAAAAATAATAGACACCAAGTGGGATGATGCATTAAGAACTTCAGGAAAAATTTTTGCACAACAAACAAACATCGCGCTTGATGCTATTACCGGTGATTGGGCTATCTATCTTCAGTCTGATGAAGTGTTTCATCAGACTGCACACACACAAATAAAAGACTATATTCTTAAAGCAGATAAATTAAATAACGTGGACGGACTGTTTTTTCCATTTCTTCATTTTTGGGGCAATTTCGGACACATAAGAAATACGCGGGCGGTCCATCGCGGTGAAATAAGAGTTTTTAAAAACACTGGAAATATCCGCTCTTACAAAGATGCTATGGGTTTCAGAAAATATGAAAACTTAGGTAATTATGATTCTGAAAAAGGAGGAACAAAACTAAATGTATTAAAAACAGAAATCCCTGTTTTCCATTATTCGTATTCACGTAATCCTGCGCTGATGAAGAAAAAGTTAAACCATTTCCACCGCTTCTGGCACGATGATAAATGGCTGAAAGAGAAAACAGATGAAAAATTATTTGATTTCAATGAGGTAGACAGGTTGGAAGAGTTTACAGGCGAACATCCTGTGTATATGAAAGAACTAATTGCAGCAAAAGACTGGGCGTTCATGTACAATCCATCAAAATCAAATATGAAACTGAAAGAAAAAATACTTAACGGTTTTGAAAACCTGACAGGTTACCGTTTGTTTGAGTACAAAAATTACCGGGTAATTAAATCTTAAGTAACGCAAGAAGGTACGGTCCGAAAACCAATGCTCCAATTACAGCCGCCATCATTGCTGAAAACAAGACAGCACCAGATCCAAGGTCTTTAATTTTTCCTGCTGTTTCATTAAATTCAGGTGAAACCAAGTCAACAATAAATTCAATGGCTGTGTTAACTATTTCTGTTATTAATACCAAAGAAATAGCAGTGATTACAAACAACCATTCAGTTTTTGAAATACCGAAAAAACAACCTGCGGCAATTACACAAAAAGCTGCCAGCAAATGAATCCACGCATTATGCTGGGTGGTGAAAAAAAGTTTTAACCCTTTAAAAGCATACTTGAAACTGCTGGCTCTTGAACTGATTGTGAACCCTTTTTCTTTTGTGTTTTTCACACAGCAAAAGTAAGCAAGATTAAACGGCAAGTAAAAAAATACAAATTTGCTGCTTGTAAAGAATAATTCTGTAATATTGCAGCCCCAAAGAAAAAACGAATCAAATTATTACAGCACATGGAATTTATTAAAAACATTGAGAAACAATTGAATACAAAGGCCGAAACGCCTTCATTCAAGTCAGGTGATACTGTTACAGTTCACTATAAAATTAAAGAGGGAACCAAAGAACGTATCCAACAATATCAGGGTGTTGTTATACAACGCAAAGGAAATGGCGCTACTGAAACCTTTACAGTTAGAAAAATTTCTGGTGGAGTAGGAGTAGAACGTATTTTTCCATTGAACTCACCTAACATTGCTAAAGTTGATGTGAACAAAAAAGGTATAGTTCGCAGAGCTCGTTTGTATTACCTGCGTGGTAAAGTTGGTAAAGGCGCACGTATTACTGAAAAGAAACAGTTTATTGCTGCTGAGGCAGCAGTAACTCCTGCAGTAGCATAAATAATAATGATGGAATTTAAAAAGTCCTGCAGAAATGCGGGACTTCTTATTTTCTAGAATATCCGTTTTATAAGTCGCAGTTTGTGCGTATACTTTTTTGTATCGTGGTTAAAGATACCCTGGTGGTCAAGTTTATCAATTCTTACTTTTCCTGAGGCGTGAATGATTTTTCCGGCTGAAAGAACAATGCCGGTATGCACTATTTTACCTTCATCATTATCAAAGAAAACCAAGTCACCTGTTTGCGCTTCTTCCACAAAGCTAAGCGTAGTACCTTGTTCAGCCTGCTGATAGGCATCACGCTTTAGTTTTATGCCAGCCATTTTATAAACTACCTGTGTAAATCCTGAGCAGTCAATTCCAAAAACAGAACGTCCGCCCCAGAGGTAAGGTGCATTGAGGAAAACACTTGCGTATTCAGCAATCAACGCAGGAATATTTTCGTTTTCACTTTGCGGGTGAGTGATTTCTCCATCAAAGGAAAATGTTTCCTCGCCTACTGAAAGTTTTCCGTGTTCGTATGCAGGTAGCGTACTTCCTGCAAGTACAGGTGTTAAACTGTTGTCGGCTGTTTTGGTGACTAAGTCAACAAGGTCGGCTGAACAGGTTGCAGGAAACGAACTTTGTTTAGCAAATAATTCCAGAGAAAGAGGGAGGTATTGTTTCTCGTCAATCCAGCATTCATAGCCATCAAGTGCTGCGCGGATTTGAATCCATTTGCCTTCCTGTTTCAGGATTTCAAAGGTTTCGCCAAAAAGCAATTGAGTAACCATCTCGCTTTTGTCCGAAGGTTCAAAGCGGCAGGGAACAACTCCTAAGTGGCAGATACCGTACATGTTTTTTATTTATTCGTCATGCTGAACTTGTTTCAGCATCTTTATTAAAGATCCTGAAACAAGTTCAGGGTGACGTTAATTATTAAAATTTTCAATCACCAATGCGCTTGCTCCACCGCCACCATTGCAAATTCCGGCTGCACCTAATTTACCTTTATTCTGTTTCAATACATTAATAAGTGTTACAATTATTCGTGCTCCGGATGAACCCAGTGGGTGTCCTAATGAAACCGCTCCACCATTCACATTTACTTTTGTTGCATCTAAATTCATCTCTTTATTATTGGCTAACGCCACAACCGAAAAGGCTTCGTTCAATTCAAAGAAATCTATATCCGTAGTTTTCAAACCTGCTTTTGCCAATGCCTTTGGTAATGCTTTGGACGGTGCGGTGGTAAACCATTCAGGTGCCTGTGCTGCATCTGCATAGCTCACAATTTTTGCCAGTGGTTTTAATCCAAGTTTTTCTGCTTTTGCTTTGCTCATTAATACCAATGCAGATGCACCATCATTCAGTGTTGAAGCATTTGCAGCCGTTACCGTTCCGTCTTTCTGGAAAACCGGTTTCAGCGTTGGAATTTTTTCAAGGTTTACGTTTTTATATTCTTCATCTTCTTTTACGAGTACCAAATTTCCTTTGCGGTCTTTTATTTCAACAGGTGCAATTTCATCATTGAATTTTCCTGCTGACCATGCTGCTGCTGAACGTTTGTAGGAATTGATTGCATACTCATCCTGCGCTTCGCGGGTAAAGCCACATTCTTTGGCGCACAACTCTGCTGCAACTCCCATGTGGTATTGATTATAGACATCAGTCAATCCGTCAAACACTAATCCATCTACTAATTTGCCATCGCCTAAACGGTAGCCGTTTCTTGCGTTTGGTAAATAATAAGGAACATTGCTCATGTTTTCCATTCCGCCAGCTACCACTACTTCATTATCACCCAACGCAATGCTTTGTGCAGCCAGCATAATTGATTTCATGCCTGATGCACACACTTTATTTACGGTAGTGCAGGGAACTGTATTTGGCAAACCTGCAAACAATGCTGCCTGACGTGCGGGAGCCTGTCCCAAGCCGGCCTGCAGCACATTGCCCATAAATACTTCCTGTACTTCTTCGGGTTTTATTCCCGCTTTTTCTATTGCCGCTTTAATGGCTGCCGCTCCTAATTTTGTAGCCGAAACCGATGATAAACTTCCGTTAAAACTCCCTATTGGAGTGCGCACTGCTGATATAATATAAACTTCGTTCATTTTTGTTTTAGTGATTATTTTCGCGGCAAAAGTAAGTATTTTAGGTGTTGATATTTAGTTAACATTTAAACCGAAAAATTGTTGCATCTTTGCGCGCAGTTTTAATATACCATAAGTGCTTCACCCCGAACTAAAAACCCAGATTAAATTTACAGGAATAGAAGGAAACCAGTTCTACTCAACACTTCGCAAAAGGGTGGATGCCTATTTCACCGAAAATAATCTTTCTAAAAATGCAAATGCTACAATGATTGTAAAATCGGTAGTATTGCTTATAGGCTATATTTTACCTTTTATACTTCTGCTCGCTTTTCTGCCTTCGTTTGGTATAAGCCTTTTGCTTTGGTTTATAATGGGCTTATGTATTGCAGGTATAGGAATGAGTGTTATGCACGATGCCAACCACGGTTCTTATTCAAAAAACCCATCGGTAAATTATGTAATGGGTCACATGCTGAATTTACTGGGTGGCTCAGTTTTTAACTGGAAACTACAACACAATGTTTTGCATCACACCTACACTAACATTGTTCACATGGATGATGATATTGCTGACCGCCTTGTTTTGAAATTTTCGCCCCACACCAAAGTAAAGTTTTTTCACAGCATACAATGGATTTATGCTTTGTTTTTCTATGGTTTAATGACGCTATACTGGGTGTTTGCAAAAGATATTATTCAGTTTTTGCGTTATACCAGGAACGGTGTTACAACTACTACCAAAGAAGAAAACAGGATAGTGCTTGTTAAAATGATTGTCTTAAAAATAGTTTACCTTTTTGTTGTGCTTGTAATACCATCTGTATTTTTTGGTATTCCGTTTTATCAGGTTTTTCTTGGATTTACCCTGATGCATTTTGTAGCCGGAATTGTTCTTACCGTTGTTTTTCAGCTGGCTCATACGCTGGAAGGCACCACACATCCATTGCCCGATAAAGAAGGAAATATTCACAACGACTGGGCAATACACCAGATGGAAACCACCATAAATTTTTCGCCCAACAATAAATTTATTTCATGGTATGTAGGCGGATTAAATTATCAGGTGGAACATCATTTGTTTCCTAAAATCTGTCATGTGCATTATCCATCCATTGCAGGTATTGTAGAGAAAACAGCGAAAGAATTTAATGTTCCTTATAATGTGAACTACACTTTTTCTGATGCACTGAAATCACACTTTCAGGCGTTGTATCGCTTTGGCAGATTGCCGAGTTTTAACGAAGCGATTGTTTAGTTTAATCAATTAGCTTGCGGTTGGTCCTTATCTTTTTAGTTTTGCTTGCAGCACAAAACCTTTGTGCCCAGCACCCGAGCGAACAGTATAAAATTTACTGGGACGAAAAACTAATCAAAGGCAGAGAAGAATTTCTTTCACAAACTGTAATTGTTGATTCTTCAAAACAAAAGCCCAACATCATCATTATTATGGCTGATGATTTGGGGCAATCGGATATTTCGCTCTATGGAAATAAACTGATTTCAACTCCGAACATTGATGCAATTGGCCACAATGGAGTTACTTTTAAAGAGGCCTATATTACTTCACCTGTTTGTTCACCTTCGCGTGCAGGATTGCTTACCGGGCGCTACCAGCAACGATTCGGACATGAATTGCAGATGAGTGAACGCTACACGCACAATATCATTGAATACTTTATTTTTAAAATCCTTCCAACTTTCAGACCTGTTACAGCCATCTGGAATCGTTTTTATCCAACAGATGAAGACCGCATGAGGCAAGGCTTACCGCCTTCTGAAATTACACTGGCAGAAGTTCTGAAAGTAAACGGATATGCCACAGGTATTATAGGGAAATGGCATTTGGGCGCACAGGAATTTGCGCTTCCTTGCAACCGCGGTTTTGATTATCAGTATGGTTTCAATGAAGCGTTTACCCTTTATATGGATACGAAAGCGACCGGCATTGTAAACGGAAAAGTAAAAGGGCAATATATGGATATCCATCAATGGAGCACAGCAGAAGGCAGAACCGGTAACTGTGCCATTACCCGCAATTGCTGCGAAACCACAATAGATACAGATTACCTGACTGACCGCCTTACCACTGAAGCTATTAAATTTATTGATGATAACAAGCAACAACCTTTTTTTCTTTACCTGCCTTACAACGCGCCACATGCACCTTTGCAGGCGCCTGAAAATTATTATGCTCAATTTCTGGATGTTGATGACCACATCAAGCGGACATACCTGGCGATGATTAAAAACCTTGATGACCAAATAGGCAGATTGATGAAAAGCCTTGACAGCCTTGGATTAACAGAGAACACAATGATTTTCTTTTTGAGCGATAATGGCGGAGCTTCGTACAACGGCTCAACGGATAATTATCCTTACCGTGGCGGCAAGCTAACCAATTTTGAAGGTGGCATTCGTGTGCCCATGATGTTGCAATGGAAAGGACAACTAAAAAAAGAAACAGTTTTTAATCATCCTGTAAACTCATTAGATATTTTTGCTACAGTTGCAGCTGCTGTTGGTGCAAAGCTTCCGGCAGACAGAATTTATGACGGAGTGGATTAGATGCCGTTTATAGCCTCACCCCCGACCCCTCTCCAAAAGGAGAGGGGAGAACCTCATCAAGCCCTATACTGGCGTTCGGGTGAATGTAAAGCCATCCGTAAAGGCAATTGGAAATTATGTATCAACGAACTTTCTGAAATCAATTCTCTTTACAACATTGCAGAAGATGAACGTAAAGAAAAAAACCTCTACAACCAATATCCTGAAGTAGTGAAGGAACTGGAAGAAGATTTACAAACCTGGGAAAAGCAAATGGTAAAACCTCTCTGGCCCCGCGTTGTTAACTATGTTTATAAAGACAAGTTAGGTAAACAAAAATTTGCGTTCTGAATTTGTTTGTTACCCTGATACTGATAGCTACCATTATGTTTTAAGGATTTATAAAGAGTAGATAACTATTCCTTCGTATGCAGCCCCCTGTGCACAAACACCGCCCCAACTGCACCAATAACAGGTGCAGTAATGTAAATCCACAGTGCATTAAAATTCCCTGAAATAATAGCAGGTGCAATGGAGCGGGTAGGGTTAAGGCTGGTACCGCTTACAGGCCCGCCAAACAAAACCAGAAAAGCAACCGTTGAACCGATAACAATACCCGCAGTAATTCCTTTTTCCTTTGAGCCGGTGGATACACGCAAAATAACCAGAAGTAAAATAAAAGTCATCACCACTTCCATAATAAAGCTCTGCATCACGCTGCCACCAGGCTGAGTAATACCAAGCGTTGTATTATCAGGAAAAAGAAAATGCAGCAGCAAACTCGCGCCAAAAGCACCAAGCAGTTGAGCAATAATATAGGGCGGTACTTCTTTCCACTCAAAGCGTTTATCCACGGCCATTGCAATAGTAACCGCAGGATTAATATGGTTTCCCGAAATATCACCAAAGGCATAAACGGTGGCAACAATTACCATTCCCCAGCAGGCGGCAATACCTGTAAGGGTTACTGCTCCTGCTGTTTGCTGGTCAACAATCACCACACCTGTTCCCGCAAAAACAAGAATAAAAGTTCCGATAAATTCACTCAAATATTTTTTCATAAACGATTTAATTATTATTCCGTCAAACATAGAAGGATTTTTTTTTAACCACCCGCATTTAGTACCATCATTTTTATTTTTGTTAATAACTTTACTTTTACAATCAACTTAAAAACTACTCACTTTCTCCACACAGGGAAGCTATTGAGAATGAGCAGGAAATATTTTTCAACAATAGGCTTGTTAGTTAAAATAATAAATCTACCTTTGCCGTCCCTAAAAAAGAAGGGGAATTAATTTTTATTGTTAAAACCTTAAAAGAAAAAAGCTCGGAAAATGCCTACAATTCAGCAATTGGTAAGAAAAGGACGTTCAAAGATAGTTGAGAAAAGTAAGTCACCTTCTTTGGATTCATGTCCTCAGCGCAGGGGAGTTTGCACTCGTGTATACACCACCACGCCAAAAAAACCTAACTCGGCTATGCGTAAAGTAGCAAGGGTAAGGCTTACCAACGGTAAAGAGGTGAACG
>CAMDBK010000064.1 GCA_945889235.1 Chitinophaga pinensis | reverse complement strand
AGTGGCCTATGCTGATATTGGCGAAACGTTTGAAATGCTTAGAAAGCGTGAACAAATACTGCTTGAAAATGAACAACTTCTTAATGGCAGAAATATAGATAGTTTGAATCAGAAAGAAAACAGCCGCTACATTGAAAACCTCCATATTGTAAAATTAATTGACCAGGATATTTTTAAAAGTCAGAAAGAAACAGTTGACAGGTTAAGCGGTACTTCAGGCAGCGAACAATACATAAATAAATCAATTGCTTTATTCAGTTTTCTGCTGGCTGTAGCACTTGCGCTGAGCCTGTATATGGTTTATATAATGAACATTAAACTAAACAGATTTACTGATGAGAAAAAAACATTTTCTGACAGAGTTAAGGAATTGTTTGCTGCACTATTAGTAAATTTTAAACCCGGAAAAGAAGGTAGAAAAGAGGTAAATGTAAACCGACTGATTATTCTGGGAATGCTGTTTATGTTTATCTCGTTTGTTGGCTATCTGCTGCAAACACTGGGGGTTTAAGTACCCGTTGCATAATCTGTTTTTACATTTCTCTGTACAGCTAGTATGTCACTTCGAGCGTAGTCGAGAAGCATAATAATAGCCCCTCGACTACGCTCGGGGTGACAGACTTTGGTTGAATTGTATTACAGGTTCTCTAAAAACTCAAAAATTTTCACCATTGCAAGTGTATCCAGTTTGCAATATTCCAACAGATTATCGCGTAGTTCGGCAATTTTAAAAATGTCGGTTTCGGTTTGCAATTGCTCGAAGGCACTCATGGCCATAGTGCCATCACTGATTGCTAAATTCTTGTGATTAAAATCAGGAAACAGCGCAGGCAACACATTTTTTATGGAGTGCGAACCTTTCATTTCAGGATGATAATAATACCGCTTTTGAAAAGGCTCCATCAGGTCTATCATAACAGACAAACGCTTTTCTACTTCAGGTTTTAGCTCCGGGAAATCATTTCCAAGTTTTGCAATAACAGAACTTTCAAAAGCCCGATTGTAAACCAAAATACAGGCAGCGTCTTTTGTGTTTTCGAGAAAGTGTGTGATAAAATCCTTGCGCGGGTCAAATCCTGCTTCAGCTAAAAATTCAATATGTTCTAAAGGAGAATCTTTAGTTTTTTTATAATGCAAAGAATACTGAAAAGGAATATGCTGAAACGGGTTTGTGCCGTCAAACATTGGAACTGCTGGCATAAATGTTTCAATATCGAAAAAGTAAAGCGGGTAATTTACCCTTAAAATAAACTTTGCTATCTCGGTTTTGTTAATCAGTTCTTTCCCTGAATTGGTGGCATCAACCTGTATCCGCTGATTTTTCTCCAACGAATAATCGGCAGGCACCTCAATGATTTTTACAATGCCGTTGTTATAGAGTTCAAATTGTTTTTCCTTGCTCATTCCCGCCAATTCAAACACTGAATTTTGTGGAACGTTTTTCCAGCATTGTCCCATAAAATCACAGGTGTAGGGCTCAAAGCAATGCTTTCCAATTTTTATATCGGGAACAAAAGAAAGAAAGGAAACCTCTTTCATTTCCCTCACTTTTTCAGCAATCATTGATTGATTGCGCTCACATTCACTTAAGAGCGAAACAGCATTAAAAAGTTTTTCCGGTTCTATTTTTCCCTGTTTTACATATTGATTGTTGAGGTGCAGAATAGAAAAATCTGCAAGTTCAATTCCTGCATTTTTAATTACATAATATTGTAATGAAGCATCTAACCGGTAACCATCACTGACCTTAGTAGAGCTTTTTACTTCATACGCAAACCATTGCCCAGCGCGCTTTACAAGTATATCAACTGCAGCCAGTACATCGTTGAAAACGAATGCTGCTTCGTAAATAACCTCTGTTCCGCTTTCAATCAGTTTACGTGTTTTCTCAACTGATTCAGAATACTTGAAAACGCTTTCAGGTGTAACATCCACACCTCCCGGAAAAATATCCTGTGCAATTTTCCCGACATTAATTCCTCTTGAAAAAATCGCCTGCAACGAAGCACTGGCTGCATCGCGCAACCTATAATTATGCTTGTATAAGTAAAGTGATTTTGTGCACTGAACTCCGCGTATAAAAGAAGATTTGGAGAGAACGTGAGCCATGTTTTTTATTTCGAATTGCGGATTTTAAATTGCGGATTATTTGTTTGTCAATTCGCAATTTTGTTCAATGCGAAATTCGCATTTGTTTTATTAGTTCCATCATTTCGCTTAGCATCATTGCGGTTGCCCCCCAAACGGTATGTCCTTCCACATTGTAATAAGGTGTCTCAAAACTCAGGTTCTCACGAGGGGTAATTATTTTCCTGCCTTTAATTTTTTCGTCTAAAAAGTAGGTGATGGGCACTTCAATTATTTTTTCCACTTCGCGCTCATTCTTTGTCAGCAATGGTTTATTATTCATAGTTCCTACAAAAGGGGAAACCAAAAAATTGCTTGGCGGAATGTAAAGATTACTCAGATTTCCAATCAATGAAATTTCGTTTTTGTTCAAACCCACTTCTTCTTCTGCCTCACGCAATGCAGCAGCGGCAAGGCTTTCATCAGCAGGATCTAACTTTCCTCCCGGAAAACTCACCTGTCCGCTGTGCACACCTTCATAAGACGGACGCAGCGTAAGTACGGTGTTGATTCTATCTTCGTAAGGATAAAGCAAAATAAGAACAGCTCCTTTTCTTGCGTTGCTCAAATCATATCGTTCCATGTCAATCGGCAGCCTGAATTGCGAAGCCATTTTAAATTGCGCTTCAGTTCCCGGCAAGGGTTGCTGCAATCTTTTTTCCAGTTGCGAAATGAAGTCGTGAAACATTGCGCTAAAGATATAAATACAGTAATTGCGAATTGCGAATTGTCAAAATTTCGGATTATAATTCGCAATTTAAAATCCCCAATCCGCAATTTCCCCTAATTTTGCCTCCAATATGGAAACGAAAGAAAAACAGGATTTAGCAATTTATTTAAGCCCAACTTATTTTATAGACAGCAATTCGCCCGATGTTATTGCCTTTGCAAAAAAATACACCGAATGTGCAAAAACGGATATTGAAAAAGCAGTGAAATTATATTATGCTGTACGTGATGGATTTTTTTACGATCCGTACCATGTTGATTTGCGTGCAGAAGCAATGAAAGCCAGCACAACTTTAAAAAGAGGTTCAGGTTATTGCGGTGAAAAAGCTACGCTGCTGGCTGCTGCTGCACGTGTGGTTGGTATACCTTCACGATTAGCTTTTGCTAATGTTAGGAATCATTTGTCGACTCAAAAGCTGATTGATTTATTGCGCAGCGATATTTTTGTTTTTCATGGTTTCACGGAACTTTTTCTGAATGGAAAATGGGTAAAAGCTACGCCCGCCTTCAACAAAACACTTTGCGACAAATTCGGAGTAGCAGCTTTGGAATTTGATGGTGTGAACGATTCAATTTTTCATGAATACGAAGGTGGTCGCAAATTCATGGAATATGTTCATGACTTTGGTTCATTCGCAGATTTGCCGCGTGAACTTTTTATAAAATCACTCGAGGAAAATTATCCGCACCTGTTTGAAGACCTTGATGCAGAGCATGAGGCAATGGGGTGGAAATTATAATCACCAGTTGTGCGCACCACCGTCCATCCACTTTCCCTGAACACGAAGCGTTTGTTCAATAACATCGCGCACACAACCGCGACCGCCTGCAATAGGAGAAACATAAACTGAAATTTCTTTTATCTCTATTGCCGCATTGGAAGGACAAACCGGCACACCTACTTTTTTCATTACTGAATAATCCGGAATATCATCACCCATATAAAGTATGTTAGATGGGTCAATATTGTTTTCGGTGATGAAATCATTATAGGTTTCCACTTTGTCTGCAACACCCAGAAAAACATCTGTTGCTCCCAAACCTTTCAATCGCGTTTTAACTGCTTCAGAGCGGCCACCTGAAATAATAACAATGCGGTAACCTTTCTTTGCAGCTAACTGAACTGCATAGCCATCCTTAATGTTCATGCGCCTAACGGGTTGACCGTTTTCAAAAAGAAAGACTGAACCATCTGTGAAAACACCATCCACATCAAACATGAAAGTGCTTACATTTTTTAGCAATTGTTTAAAGTTAGCCGACATATTTACTTTTAATTTTTATCGTCATGCTGAACTTGTTTCAGCATCTCAAATCAGACCCTAAAATAAATTCAAGGTGACGTTTTAGTTATGTTTTTACTTATGAGTTTATAAAGTTCCGCAAGTTCAGGCTTTGCAGCAAGGTAATTCAAGTGCTGTTGCATAATTTTTTCATCACCGCGAATGGCTGGTCCTGTCTGCAATTGCGAAGGATTTTTGTCCATCACCTGCAAAGCAGTTTCTTTTATCAGCGGTCGTAAAATATCGAGTGATAGATTTTTTTCAGCCAGGATACTCTCAGCAATTGCATAAAAATGATTGGTGAAATTGCAGGCAAAGACAGCAGCTACGTGCAGCACTTTTCTGTTCTCAGAGTTTACAAAATGAATATTGTTTGAAATACTTTTTGCCAGTTCTGATAAAGAATTTGCAGTTGTTTCATTGTTTCCTTCAATACAAAAAGGAACTTCGCGTATCTCCAGTTCTTTCTCTTTGTGAAAAGTTTGCAATGGATAAAACACACCAAAATTCTGTGCATGATTTTGAAACACATTCATTTCCATGCTGCCTGAAGTATGCGCTACAATTGCATTTCCGGAATTAAGCTCTGAGGCAATCTCTGCAATGGTTTCATCCTTTACAGCAACAATAATAAAATCAGTTTCAGAAGGAACAGCCGCAAAGTCTGATGAATAGTGGCTCCTGGTTTTCTCTGCAATCTTTGCCGCATTGTTTTCATTCCTGCTGATGATAGCCAAAATACGATGACCTGCTTTTAAAAAAGCAATGGCAAGATGCGTTGCCACATTTCCTGAACCGATGATGACAATATTTTTTCTGTCCATCACAGTGTTGATTTTAATTGCTTTGTTTTAGTCTGTGGCGGATAGCCAGCACCGTTCCTATAATCATAATCAAACAACCAGTCCAGAGTATGTTGATGCCTGGAAATACTATGGCTTTCAGAATTATGAATTCCCTGAAATTTGCATTCTTCTCATAAACTTCCAGTTCCACTTTCCCGCTTTCAGGAATTAATTTGCTAATGATAAATTTCAAACCAAGTTCTGAAATTTCATCTTCAAACGGAACAGCATAAACACTTTGAATGCTGTACACAGGAAGGGCTGTAAATGAATTATTTTTTACATCAACAACACGTATGCGAGCAGCAACAGCAATATCATTCTCATGCAGATTGTATTTTACTTTATCCACATTTTTGTCAAGTCCTTCAAAAATTATGATGCTGTTACTTCCGAAAATGGTATCACCAGGAGCAAGAGTAACGGTCTTTGCTTTTTTATATTCTTCAGGTTTCTTTTCCTTCTCTTCGTCAAGTTCTGCGTAGGTTACGTGCGTGTAAATATCTTTTTCTAAATAATGTTTGGTGTCAGGCTCAGCAACGTTTCCCATGCGGGGATTTATCTGCACGCGCGGATAAAGCGTGAAGTCTTTCACGTATTTTCCATCTGTACTTTTTTTAAAATAATCTATTTCATAAAAAATATTTACGCCTTCTTTTTTCTTGCCGTTGTACGTAACAAAATAGCCGCCCATGCTAAGTGTATCGTTTTTTACGAGCATAATATTTTCAGCATTCTCAAAATCATCACCAAGTTTTTGCAAGTCAACACCGGAAGTGTTGCGTGAAATAACTTCGCTTTTTGACATGGAAATTAATGCCCCCAGCAAAATCATTCCAAAGCCAACGTGCGCTACTGATGCGCCCGAAAGCTTTACTTTACCTTTTAAAACAGCTATGAAATAACCTGCATTTGCACAGACAGCAAATACAGATGCAAACAATAAAATAATATAAGGAATTTGCTGAACGCTTAATAAATCTATCAGAAAAGCAATTGTTGCGGTAAGAATTATTGCAACAATAAAGCTCACTGAAATTGATTTCAGAAAAGCATTCATGTCAGTTTTTTTGAACTTGAAATATTGTCCTACTGCAATGAGCATGGCAACAATCACAGCCACCCAAACCTGAAAAGAATTATAGTGTTGAATTGGATTTGTTGGCGGAGCAATTTTAGAATCGAAAATCTTATTGATGACAGGAATGGAAGTAGTGAAAATAATCTGAAACGCTGATACAGCAAGCACCATGGCGCCTACAAACATCCAGAATTCACGCGACCAAACACTTTCTTCAGTTTCAGGTTTTGGAAAATGTTTCCAGTTGATAACAAGTAAAACAATAGCAAGAATAAGAAACGTTAAAAGGTAAATCAGTAACTGACCGCTCATGCCCAAATCGGTAAATGCGTGAACAGAAGTATCACCCAGAATTCCGCTCCGGGTAAGGAAAGTAGAATAAAGAATAAGAATAAATGTGATGATTGTTAACGCAAAAGTTACCAATAATGATTGCCCTTTATTTCTGTGAATCACCATTACGTGAGCAGAGCCCACAAAGGTTAACCACGGAACAAGCGAAGCATTTTCAACCGGATCCCAGGCCCAGAAACCACCAAAGCTTAATGCTTCATAAGCCCATGCACCGCCCATCAAAATTCCTGTACCCAAAATCATAACACCGAAAAAAGTCCAAGGCAGTGCGGGTTTCATCCAGCCGTTGAAATCTTTTTTCCACAGACCTGCAATGGCATAAGCAAAAGGAACAAGCGTAGATGCAAAGCCCAAAAATAATGTTGGTGGATGAATAGTCATCCAGTAATTCTGCAACAAAGGATTTAAACCGCGCCCGTCTAATTTAGCAAGGTAGTTTGCATTTTGAATGAACGGAAGGTTTGCAAAATCAGGAACTGTACGCAAAAGCAGAAACGGATTGCTGCCGATTTTGTAACCGAACACATAAACACCTAACAGCATAGAAGCAAGGAAAATCTGAACAAGCGCAACTATTGTCATTACCGGACCTTCCCATTTTCTGGAAGTGAAAATCAAAATTATTCCAAGCACAACGTGCCAGAAAGTCCAGAGCAGAAAACTGCCTTCCTGTCCTTCCCAGAAACAGGAAAGAATATAGCGCATCGGCATTTCGGTGTTGGAGTGTTGCCACACATAATGAAACTCAAACATGTGGTTGAGTAACATACAAAATAACGTTCCGATAATTCCCAGAACACCTGAAGCGTGGATGAAATAACCTGTTCTTCCCAGCGATTTCCATGAAGCATTCTGAACTTCATTTCGTGAAAAAATAAAATAACTCAGCGAAGAGAGAAGGGCTCCGCAAAACGAAAGAACAACGAAAAAATTCCCTGTATTACCAGCCCACAGGTGCTCGCCTACATATTTAATATCCATCAGCTTTGGGCCTTGTATTCCTGAAGTTCAGGTTTGCCATCGTTATATTTCGAAGGACATTTCATAAGAATGGATGATGCCTGAAAATTTCCTTCTTCTTTCATTTTCCCTATCAAAACTATTTGTTCACTACGCTCAAAATCCTGAGGTTTTGTTCCGTGATAAAGCACTTTTTTTATTGTGCCTTCATTGTCTTTTATGTAGAATGTAAACAAGTTTGCATTTACCTGAGGGTTATAAACCAAGGCGCTGTCTTTTTCTAATTTTCCAACAACATGGTATTCCTTCCCTGGATTTTCTAATGCCATTTTAAATGATGCATAAGTGCTCGAATCAGCAACTGTGCTTAGTATTGCACCAATTGCAACAGCAATAATTATTATAGCTATAATATGTGACTTTTTCATTTGTTGTTTAGCTCGCAAAGACGCAAAGTTCGCAAAGCATTATTTCCTCAGCGTGCTTTGCGCCTTTGTCAGAGTATTATTTGTTTTCTTCCATTTGTTTCTCCAGCTTTTTCACTTTCCTGTCGATAGTGATGAGGAAAATTATCAGCCCGATGAAGATAATTGCAATAACAGCCACCACTACATAAATTTTTCCGTTGCTGCGCAGGACTTCAGCCATTTCAACTTTATTTGTTTCCTGACCAAACGAAAGAAGTGAACTCGTTAGTAATGAGCAGAAAGCAATAAATGCAAGTAATTTTTTTGTCATATCATTTTGTTTTAAACTCTGATCCCCTCTCCCTCGGAGAGGGGCTGGGGGTGAGGCTTTTATTTAAACTGTTTAATAAGCAATTTATGATTTAATGTTCTGATGCGTATGCAAACTTCCATAAGCCATACTCCCAGCAATGTCCAGCCAATAACAGCAGGATAAAAAATTAATTTCATGGTATTGTCCAAGTCATAACCTCCAAAACCGGGGTTTCCACCGTTTCCGGGATGCAATGAATCAGTTAATCGAGGCAATACCATCAGAAAAATAATCAACATTGTAAAAGCAAAAATGTTGTAAACCGCAGCAACACGTGCACGTTTTTGTTCTTCGTCCATCGAATTTCTAAGGATGATGTAAGCGAAATAAATAAGCAGAGTAATAGCTGCACCATTGAGTTTTGCATCACTAACCCACCATGCGCCCCATGTAAATTTTGCCCAAACACTACCTGTTAAAATCCCAAGAATTCCCATGTAAATACCAACGTTTGCAGCTTCTGACGCAACAAAATCATGCTGCATTTTAAAGTTGGAAAGGTAGCGTATGCTGTGCCAAAGCGATACAAAAAGAATAATCATCATTCCGAACCACTGCGTAACGTGATAATAAAGGTTGCGAATAGTTTCGTGTAAAATTGGCAATGCAGGAACATCAATTAGTAAGCCGCCAATCAAAGCATAAAGCACCAGAGCGATGGCTAAAAACTTCCACCATTCAAGACCGAAAGCTAATTGTATGTTAAAGAATTTCTGCACAGTTCAAGTCCTTTTTTAATCGCGGCAAAGGTAGGGAAATAAGATATATGAAAGTGTAGCCACTACTACATTAATCATGAGCAGAATAATCAGGTATTTATAGCTTACAGAAGCATCTAAACCATCAATTGCATTTTTTGAAACTTTGATTAAAGTCATTAATAAAGGAACCTGAACAGGGAAGCTGAGAATAGCCATAAGTGTAAGGTTTCCATTAGTTCGCGAAGCAATGGCAGACATGAGTGTAAGCACTGAAGAAAAACCTGCGCTACCTAAAATAAGGCAGAGAATAAACATAGGAATATCCTGAACCAGATTTCCTATAAAAAGTGAATAGAAAAAAAAGCAAATCAGTGAAAGTGAAATCATCAGCAGCACATTGTAAATAATCTTTGAAAGTATGATTGCCTGCGGACTTGCCAGCGTATGCATGTACAATTGTCTTCCTTTGCTTTCCTGCATAAAACTTTTTGCAACTGCGTTCACAGAAGCGAACAACATAATAATCCAAAACAGCGAGTTCCAGGTGGTGGGTTGAATTACAGAACGGAACGAAAGGTAGCAAACAAAAACGGTAGAAACTACATACAACAGAATACCGTTCAGCGCATATTTCATACGCAGTTCCAGCATTAATTCTTTGCGGACTAAATGTTTTACTTCGGTAAAAAGCATGGGAAGTTTTTATTCCCAGATTTTGGAAAAATCAAAATTGGCATCGCAGCCATCCAATTTAAAAAGGAATTTCTTGTCTTTTGTTTTTAAAACCGGTTTGTAAGTTTTTTTTATCAATTCAAAAACTTCGGCTTTTTTTTTTTCTAAATCAACAATCACATAATATTTTACTCCTTCACTTTGGTAAATATTGAATTTCAGGTTTCTGTCTTTAATCAGAGAAGAAGGTGAAATAATTTCAAAAACCACAGTCGGAGCAAAATCAATAAAACTGTCATTTTTAAGAGGCTTGCAAACAACGCTAATATCAGGTTCTACAACTGTTTGCTCATTTACCTTCCAATCAAATGCTTCCACCGGCTTGCATTTTGAACAATCATCTAAAAGTTCATCAAGTTGACTTGCAATTTTTAGGCTAATTCTCTGGTGCCTGAATGAGGGAGAAGGTGACATAGCATAAGGAATTCCATTAATCAATTCCCAGTTACCTTCCCAATTTACATAATCAGCATAAGTATAATTAGGAAGAAATTCCTTTTTTAGTGCGTATCCCATTTGCAATTAAATTGTTTTGCCCGCCTGAATGGAACGGGCAGGCAAATATATGTTTTATCGGGCAATTTTGAATTAATACCTTTGTGCAATAACTAATAAACATGAAACACTTTATTCTATTATTAACTGCCGTAATTTTCGGCTTAACAGCAACAGCACAAAAAATGAATTTCTACGATTTTAAAATGACAACTATTGACGGCAAGGAATTTGACTTTGCTCAACTCAAAGGAAAGAAAGTGATGATAGTAAACACCGCCAGCAAGTGCGGACTAACACCGCAATACACCAGTCTTGAAGAGTTGTACAAAGAATTTGGAGGTGACAAATTTGTAATACTTGGTTTTCCGGCAAACAATTTTGCAGGTCAGGAACCGGGTGATAACTCACATATTGCAGAATTCTGCCAGAAAAATTACGGAGTTACTTTTCAGATGTTTGAAAAAATATCGGTGAAAGGTGCAGATAAAGCGCCTTTGTATGATTGGCTTACACACAAAGACAAAAACGGAGTTGCCGATGCCAAAGTGGAATGGAATTTTCATAAATTTTTGATTGACGAAAACGGAAACTGGAGTAAATCAATTGCATCAGCCACCAGTCCGGTTAATGAGGAAATTCTAAAATGGCTTGGCAAATAGCCTCACCCCGACCCTCTCAAAAGGAGAGGGAGAAAAAGGAATAAAAATATGAAAGTAGATATTCTTGTTTTTGCTGTTCACCCTGATGATGCCGAACTGGCCTGTTCAGGCACCATTGCAAAACATGTTGCTGCCGGAAAAACAGTTGGAATTGTTGACCTAACACAAGGTGAATTGGGAACGCGTGGAAGTGTGGAGCTTAGGAAAAAAGAAGCAGAAAAATCTTCAAAAATCCTTGGAATTAGTTTTCGCGACAACCTTGGTTTTGCGGACGGATTCTTTGCGAATGATAAAGAACATCAACTTGCTGTTATCAGTAAAATAAGGCAATATAGACCGGAAATTGTTTTGGCGAATTCAATAAGTGACCGCCATCCCGACCATGGAAGAGCAGCCAAATTAGTTGCAGATGCCTGTTTCTATTCAGGGCTTTTAAAAATTGAAACCAAATTTGACGATAAAAAACAGCAGGAGTGGAGGCCGAAAGCGGTATATCATTACATTCAGGATTATTCATTGGAGCCTGATTTTGTAGTGGACACCAGCGATTTTTTTGAAACGAAGAAAAAAGCAATCCTTTCTTTTTCATCACAGTTTTACGACCCCAACAGCAACGAACCGGTTACCCCGATTTCAAGTAAGGAGTTTTTGAATTTTGTGAAAGCCCGTGACATTCATTACGCACGGCCAATAGGAGCAAAGTATGCCGAAGGTTTTAAAGTAAATCGTAGTATCGGTGTAAACGATTTATTCAATCTCATTTAATAATGACTCTGCTTTGCCTAATCGTAGAATGTGATTTTATCTCAGCACTGAAAGGCTTTTGGATTGTGCAGGCTTTTGTATCTGTTTTTTTTGCAATACTTTTTTTGCAGTCAGGTTTAGACAAAGTGTTTGACCGCAAAGGAAATCTGGAATGGCTGACCGAACATTTTTCCAAAACATTTTTGAAACGAATGGTTCCCGCAATGGTTACAACCGTTACTATTGTTGAGCTTACTGCAGGAGCATTATCACTAATAGGAGTTGCAGAAGCAGTTTTTTATAAAACATTTTGTTTTGCTTTTGCAGGAACTGTTTTTGCTGCGCTTGCTTTTATCATGTTATTCTTCGGGCAACGGATTTCAAAAGATTATGCAGGAGCATGGACAATAGCAACCTATTTTATAATTGCTGTTGTTGACCTGTATTT
>CAMDBK010000063.1 GCA_945889235.1 Chitinophaga pinensis | reverse complement strand
GCATTTCCTTCTCCCCATTATTTATAGTGAGGAAATAAATACCCGAATTAAATGAAGAAACATCAACTGTAAACCGCTGAGTGCTGACAGAAGATTGGTAAACGGTTTGCCCGAGGGTGTTGAGGATTTGTAGTTGAGAGGTTTTTGGGGTGGGTGTTGAAGTTAAATCGAGGGTGATGGAGTTGGTGGCGGGGTTGGGATAAATCTTTATATTAAAGTATGACAGATTAATATCTTTAATAGAGGTAAAAAGTTCGCCATAAGTTTCGTTTCCTATTTGATAATAAACTATTTCTTCGGAGTAACTGTGATCTATACCACCAGACCAAAATAAACTCCCAAGCCCTTCAATATAGGTTTCACCTTCCCATGATCCATCGCAAAATCCACAATAATGATAGCAACTGTCGTTTTCAGGATTAGAAATATTAAAATCATAGGAAGCATCCATAACTCTTCTCTCATTATATTCTTGTGGCTTTGAAGTAAGTTCATATTCTTCCAATGAGTAGCTAAAGGTTGATTCCTCAGGCATACTATAAAAGACAAAATTGTTTAGCATAGTATAGATTGCGTTTGCTGTATCGACATAAATAATAGTATCGAAAGGTATCGTTATCTGATTTTGCCAATCAAAATAAGACCTGTATATCAAATGTTTCCTTTTAATTGAATATGTAATTGTATCCATATCGCTTGAATAAGTTTTATCAAGTATTGTTCGGGTGAGATATTGTAAAGTGTCGTAGGCTTCCCCAGCATAGTCACTTATTTTTATCTGAACAACATCTCCAACATTATATTCATACACATCACGCCTTGTCATTTTTGATTTATCAGTAATAACATACTGAACAGTATCAAAAGGAAAGTGAAGAAGATTGAAAATTTTAACAAAACCACTTTGTTTACCGATGTGAATTTCTTTACCGTTAAAATTATGCGGAATTAAATTATTGGAAACATCTTTTGCTTGTAAAGAAATAACTTTTACTGAATCAAGATTTCCTAAAACAGTTGCCTCAATAATTGTATCAACGTTTGCTTCAATGTAATCACCGTTACCTAAATTAAATATTGTCCAAATGCTACCCTCTGTGGCTTCAACATTAATTACTATTTCCTCATTCGAAGTATTGTAGAACTTGTTTATTCCATCATCAGAAACAACAATTTTTCTACCTACCCATGAAGAACCATAAACATTAAAGGATTCGAAATAATTTTCAGGCGGAGGACAACTCAATGTATCATTTTCAATTGCATAAAAATTATTGAGAATAGTATCTGTACCTATTGTATCTGAATAAAAAATCTTTGTACCACGTATAAAACCTGTTTCGTCAATATAATATTTCTCCTGATTGGGAACTACAGCCCTATAGTTCTGTGCAGTTGCTGCAATTGAAAAAAGAATGAAACAATAAACGAGTAAAAGGTTTTTCATTGCAAGCAATTTACTTCAAATGTAACAAATCTCTTCTTTAGCAAAATCACTCTTTAAACGCTTTCTCTTTTTTATAATAGTTTTGCATCCCGATGAAACAAAAGAAACCAACCATATTAATTACCAACGATGATGGCATTACCGCGCCCGGCATACAGGCGCTGGTTGAAGCCATGAAACCTTTAGGACATGTATTTGTGGTTGCCCCCGATAGCCCGCAATCGGGCATGGGACATGCTATAACCATAAACAAACCCTTGCGGTTAGATAAAACAACGTATCATGGCGAAGTGATGGGCTACCAGTGTTCGGGCACACCCGTTGATTGTGTAAAATTAGCCATTGATAAAATACTGCACGGCAAACCCGATTTATGTGTTTCGGGAATTAATCACGGAAGCAATTCTTCCATCAATGTAATTTATTCGGGAACCATGTCAGCCGCTATGGAAGGGGCTATTGAAGGAATCCCTTCCATCGGATTTTCATTACTCAACTATTCATTAGATGCAGATTTTACACCTGCAAAAAAATATGCGCAACTTATTGCTGCCAATGTTTTGAAACACGGCTTACCTGAAGGAACATTGCTGAATGTAAACATCCCCGACAAAAAACTGAAACAGATAAAAGGCGTGAAAATTTGTCGCCAGGCAAATGCAAAATGGCAGGAAGAATTTGATGAGCGCCACGACCCGTACAAACGTAAATATTATTGGTTAACCGGAAAATTTCAGAACTTTGATAAAGGTGAAGACACCGATGAATGGGCACTTGCAAATGGGTATGTTTCGGTAGTTCCAGTGCAGTTTGATTTTACGGCACATCATGCAATTCCTATTTTAAATACCTGGAAGTTTAATGGTAAATAAAAACTCAGTTCTTACGGGAATACTTTGCGGAATAGTAGTTCCGGCAATTGTTTTCTTTTTGCTCCACACGTTTACATTTAACCGTGTAGCACCTGATTATCTTTTTACTTCTTTCGGAATACTTGCAAAGCTCATCAGCCTTAGTTTACTAGGGAACCTTACTGCGTTTTTTTTGTTTCTGAAATACGATTTTGAATTATCGGCACGCGGGATTTTGTTCTCCACATTTATATGGGGTGCCGGTATTGCAATATTAAAGTTGATGGAATGGCAAGGGTTATAAATGGGACAAAGGTAATTGAGGTAATTATGGTAAATTGTAAAACAAATTCTTCTTTGCATTAAACTAATTAACTCAATCACCTTAATTACCCAATTACCCAATCACCCAATGAAATATTATATCATAGCCGGTGAAGCCTCAGGTGATTTACACGCCAGCAATCTTATTAAAGAGTTGAAGAAACTCGACAGCAATGCTGAGTTCCGTTGCTGGGGTGGTGATAAAATGCAGGCTGCGGGTGGAACAATAGTTAAGCATTACCGCGAACTTGCTTTCATGGGATTTACGGAAGTGCTGATGAATATCCGCACTATTTTTACAAACATTGACTTCTGCAAAAAAGACATTGTTATTTGGAAACCCGATGCTGTAATTTTTGTAGATTATCCAGGTTTTAATTTGCGCATTGCACCTTTTGTAAAAGAGCTGGGAATAAAAAGTATCTGGTATATTTCTCCACAGGTATGGGCATGGAAATCATCACGTGTGAATAAGCTGAAAGCCTGTGTTGACAAGATGATTGTTATACTTCCGTTTGAAAAAGAGTTTTATAAAAAATGGAATTATGATGTGGAATATGTGGGGCATCCGTTGTTAGATATAATTGATAAAAGCCCTTCGACTACGCTCAGGGTAACAGACAAACCTGTTATTGCTTTAGTACCCGGTAGCCGCAAACAAGAAATCGCTGTTATGCTTCCCGAAATGCTGAACGTTGTTATAAAATTCCCTTCTTACAAATTTGTAATTGCAGGCGCCCCTTCTGTTGATGAAAGTTTTTACAAACAATTCACAACCGCCCGCCTGCCGGACGTGCAGGGAAAAAATGTTTCCATTGTTTTTGGTGAAACGTATTCATTACTTGAAAAAGCAAGCGCAGCCATAGTTACCTCCGGTACTGCTACGTTGGAAACAGCGCTTCACGGTGTTCCGGAAGTAGTTTGTTATAAAGGCAGCGGATTATCATATTACATTGCAAAACTGCTGATAAAAGTAAAATACATTTCACTTGTAAACCTGATTATGGACAAGCTCGTAGTTCATGAACTGATACAGGACGAATTGAACACCGCCAACATTGAAAAAGAACTGAAAGATATTCTTGAAAACAAAGTGCGCATTTCAGAAATGAAAAAGGAGTATGCGTTGCTGAGAGAAAAGCTTGGAAACATTGGTGCATCTGAACGTGCAGCAAAATCAATTTATGAATTCAGCCACTAATTTCACTAATTATCACTAATTTAATTCGTGGCAATTAGTGAAATTCGTGGCAATATTTTTACCTATTATTGCAAAAAAAAATCCTATGAAAAACACTCTGCTCTTTACCTCAATTTTCTCTCTCATCTTCTTCGCATCAAGCTGCAACAACTGCTATGAGTGCACAAAGAAGTGCGGCACCTGTGAAAAGAACGGACTTATTGTTGGCGGTTGCGATGGAGATTCTGTACTCAACGGACTTTCTATTGAAGCATGGAAAGCCTACTTTGAAAGTCAGGGCTACGCCTGCCAATACAACAACGATGTTATGGACGATATTTGCGGAAGTGATAACAAAGCCACCATGGAAGCCAATCATTACAACTGTTTGAAAAAATAAAATTTATATGCCGTCACCCTGAACTTGTTTCAGGGTCTCTTTTGTTAAGATGCTGAAACAAGTTCAGCATGACGTATCAAACAAACCAATGAAAATCATTTCTTACAATGTCAACGGTATTCGTTCTGCACTCAGCAAAGGCCTTGCCGACTGGCTGAAAGCAACTGATGCCGATGTTGTTTGCTTTCAGGAACTGAAAGCTGATCCCACACAATTTGATGCCGGAATTTTTGAACAGTTGGGTTACAAACATTACTGGCATCCCGCTGAAAAAAAGGGTTACAGCGGTGTTGCCATTCTCACAAAACGCGTACCCGACAAAATTCATTTCGGATGCAGCATGGATGTGTATGACCGCGAAGGACGCGTTATCCGAGCTGACTACGGTGATGTTTCAGTAATGAGTGTTTATCACCCTTCGGGTTCAAGTGGTGATGAGCGTCAGGCTTTTAAAATGCAGTGGTTAGGCGATTTTCAAAACTACATTGATGAATTAAAAAAGCAACGCCCCAACCTTATTATTTCAGGTGATTACAATATTTGTCACAAGCCGATTGACATTCATAATCCATACAGCAATGCTAAAACATCCGGCTTTTTACCTGAAGAAAGAGAGTGGATTGGTAAATTTATTGACAGCGGTTTTATTGATTCATTCCGGCATTATAACAATGAACCGAACAATTACACCTGGTGGAGTTTCCGTGCCAACTCACGTGAGAAGAACCTTGGCTGGCGCATTGATTACCACATGGTGAGTAAATCATTAGAAAATAAATTACAACGTGCAGAAATATTTCCAATGGCAAAACATTCTGATCACTGTCCGTTGCTGGTTGAAGTGGATTTTTGAGAAACGTCACCCTGAACTTGTTTCAGGGTCTCAATGTAAGATGCTGAAACAAGTTCAGCATGACGATTAATATCTTTATACTTACACAACAAAAACACAATTTCGTGGTTGTTATTAATATGATGGTGTTTAAACATATTTATTTCCGTGCTTTAATTTTTGGTGTTGCGTCAATCTTGCTTACAGGCTGTTTTGCTTATACAGCACAGAAAAAATATACTAAAGCACTAAACGCACCTCCTTACGATGCCATTATTGTTCCCGGTGTTCCGCTTGAAAACGGAATGTGGAGTCCTACCATGAAGGCCCGTGTTTACTGGTCGGTTTACCTTTACAAAAAAGGCATGGCAAAGAATATTATTTTTTCGGGTTCGGCAGTTTATACTCCTTATATAGAAGCTAAGGTAATGGCTTTGTATGCTGAGGAATTAGGTGTTGCAAAAGAAAATATTTTCACCGAACAAAAAGCGGAACACAGCACCGAAAATCTTTTTTATTCCTACAAACTTTCACAAAACCTGGGCTTTAAAAATGTAGCACTTACTACCGATCCTTTTCAATCAAAAATATTGGAGAAGTATGCTTACAAATATGATTTGTTTGTAGACTTTCTTCCCGTTGTTTTTTCTATTCTTGATTCTATTCCGAAGATTGATCCCGATATTGATGAATCAAAAGCCCATGTTGATAGTTTTATTTCTATTGAAGAGCGTGAAAGCAAATGGAAGCGGTTTGCAGGAACACGAGGAAAAAATATCCGCTTTGATCTTTACAATACTGACTCAATACCAACTAAGCAATAGTTGAAACATAAGCTGCCAAAGCTCTTTTGGCAATCGGCAATAACGTAGCGTCTACCGGGATTACAAGTTCTGACTCCACTGCAAACGTTGCAGGATTAGGAAGTTTTTTGTGTGAACGAATCAAATCACGTTTAATATTTTCGTTGGTGTTAATGATGCTGCGTTTGTACGATGTTATATAACTGGTATGTATGGCACGAAACTTCTCTGTTGCCTGTTCAAAAACCGTCATCTGATATTCGTAAACCAATGTCTGTAAGTCTTCACCATTACTCAACAACATGTAACCCTCGCCTGAATAAAGCGGCAGCAAACCTACCTGAGTGATGTGCAGTTTTTTCTCCACAAAATCGTAAATCTTTTTTCCTTCATTCAGGTAAACTTCAAATTGAGGAATGGAATAATTAATGATTTCATTTAACTCTTCAATCAAGTCATCATTCTCATAAAGCTTCTCGTAAATCAGGCGGTATTTCTGTGTGTCAAGCGACTTTAATTGTTTTGGAAAAGAAGAAGTAAGTTTTTCAGCATCGTGCAAAAAGTTTTTCAAATTCATGTAATGCTGAATTAAATCGGCAAGAAAAGGATACAACATATTCCGGTCAAAGTTATTGCTCACTTCCTGCAGATACGCCAGCAACACATATCGCTTGTATTCAACATCAATGTGATTTTCAATCAGCCAGTCTTTACTTAATGTTTTCATAGCGCAGAATTTATGATGAACTCAAATCTCATTATTATAAACGCAAAAAACCACAAAATGTTATTTGAATATTAACAACCGAATGTGGATTAACCGCTCATGTAAAATGAATTAGTCCTTTGTCATCCGTCTATCTTTGAAGCAAAATCAACAGCCATGCTCCTACACCGTATTAAACAAATCACTCTTTCTCTTACTGCTGCAACTATATTTTTTTCCTGCGTTCCTTCGCGCCAGTTTGAAGAACTTAAAAGCAAACAATCAAAATGCGAAGAAGACAAAGCCACGCTGATGGATGAGAACACCTCATTGAAATCAAAAGTTACGGAACTGGAAGAACAGCTTGCAAGTATTACCAAACAAATAAAAGCGCTTGTAAACGATACAACCATTATGGGAAACTCGTTCCGCAAACTCACTGTCAATTACGATAAGCTTGACCAGACGTATGATCGCTTGCTCACCCAGATGGCAAAAATTGAAGAAGGCGACAAAGAAGACAATAAAAAACTGATGACCGAATTGCAGGGTACAAAAGAAGAACTTCAGAAAAAAGAAGATGAATTAAGAAAGTTAGAACTTGCGCTCAACAGCAAAGAAAATAATCTGAACAATCTTAACGCTGATTTAGCCAAAACACAAAAAGAACTGGAAGCCCGCGAAAAAAGAGTCAAAGAACTGGAAGGTGTTTTAAGTCGTAAGGATTCAGTTGTGAAAGCGTTGAAAGACAAAGTGGCTGAAGCGTTGATGGGTTTCAAAGAAAACGGATTAACAGTGGAAATAAAAAACGGAAAAGTATATGTTTCGGTTGAAGAGCGTTTGTTGTTTGCTTCAGGTAGCTGGGCAGTAGATATAAAGGGACAGGATGCTTTGAAAAAACTTGCAAAGGTTCTGGAAACACAGGCCGATGTGAATATTATGATTGAAGGACACACCGATGATGTTCCCTACAACGGCAGCGGAAATGTAAAAGACAATTGGGATTTAAGCGTGATGCGCGCCACAGCAATTGTAAAAATACTTACTGCCAACAGCAAAATAAATCCGAAACAATTAACAGCCGCAGGCCGCAGTGAATACCTTCCGTTGGATGCCTCAAAAACAGTTGATGCCCGCAAGAAAAACCGAAGAACAGAAATCATCATCACACCTAAGCTGGATGAACTGTTTCAGATATTGGAGAGCAACTGAGTGAGCAGCAATTGCGGATTGCGAATTTTATATTGCGGAATTGTCGTTCAATCCGAAATTTAAAATTCGCCATCCGAAATACAATTTAATTTGTTTTATATTTCCTTTGTTCTAACTTGCACTGCTTTTTAAAAAGATAGTGAATTACAATTTCTCTTTCCGCATAGTTTTAGTAGCGCTCTTTTGCGGATTTATTACACAGATTTTTGCACAGGCTCCGGGATGTCCGAACATCAATGCAGGACCTAATCAAAATTTAAATTGCAATAACAATTGCACTAATCTTACGGCAACAGTTTTACAAACCGGACAAACTACTGCTTACACTGTTTCCTCTATTCCTTATGCGCCACCTGCTGCATTTAATGCAGGGACTGAGCTCACAGATTTGTATGTAGATGATATCTGGGGAGACGTAATTAATCTTGGTTTCAATTTTTGTTTTTATGGAACCATGTACAATCAGGCGGTTGTAGGCGCAAATGGGTTAATCACATTTGATTTAACGCAAGCCACTACCGGTTGTGAATGGTCTTATACCGCTCTCTGCCCTACTCCCGGCCCACCGCCTGCAGGGCTTTACAACAATTCTATTATGGGTGCTTACCATGATATTGACCCCAGTGTAGGCGGTCAGATTTTTTATGAGCTTGTTGGTGTAGCCCCTTGCAGAACCTTAATTGTAAACTATTTTAACGTTCCGCATTTTGATTGCGATTGCACCCTTCCGTCAGGCTTTCCGTTTTTTGGCACTTGCAGCCACACTACACAGCAAATAGTTATTTACGAAACCACCAATGTTATTGAAGTTTACATTCAGCAAAAAGAACAATGCGGTTCATGGAACGATGGAAACGCAACAGTAGGAATACAGGATGCAACAGGTGCAAGCGGAGTTACTCCTCCCGGAAGAAATACAGGAGACTGGGCTGCCAACAATGAAGCATGGCGATTTACACCAAGTGGTCCGCCAAATTATGTTGTAACCTGGTATGATCAGGCAAATGCAGTTGTTGGTAATGGTCTTACATTAAACGTGTGCCCAACCGGAACAACCACCTACACAGGTGAAGTAGTTTATACCAATTGCGATGGAACAACAGTTACAAAAACCGATAACGTAACGGTGAGCATTGCTGGCGGATTTACCACCAACCAAAACGTAACTCCCGAAACCTGCTCAGGAACCTGTGACGGTGCTGTAACTGTTACCGCTAATGGCGGAACAGCACCTTACACCTTTAACATCAATGGCGGAGCCAATCAAAATAACGGAACATTTAATAACATGTGTTCGGGAAATCATACAGTCAATGTTTCGGATGCCGGTGGTTGTAACGGAACAGTAAACGTAGTAGTAGTAGCCGGTGGAACAATAACTGTAAATGAAGCTTTCACAGATGAAACCTGTCAGGGTGCTGATGACGGAACAATTACATTGACAGGCGCAGGAGGAACAGCTCCTTATGGTTATGATATCGGTTTTGGTGCGCCTAATGCAACGGGGATATTTACCAATCTTCCCGCAGGAAATTATAATTATACCGTTGCCGATGCTTCGCAATGCCCCACTACAGGAACAATAACCATTGCAGCCGGACCCAATTGCTGCATTATGACGAACACCGTAAATTCAACTGATCCGTTATGTAATAATGCCTGTGACGGAACAATAACGCTAACTCAAAACAACGGTGCTGCCCCCGTTCAGTTCAGTATTGATAACGGAGTTACTTTTCAGGCAAGCGGAAACTTTGCTGGGCTTTGTGCCGGTAATTATGATATTCTTATTGAAGACGCTAACAATTGTCAATACACTAATCAGGTTACACTGACTGACCCTGCTGCTGTAACTTACAACCAGGTAACAGTAGCTGCCAACTGCGGAAACAATGATGGTTCACTTACACTTACCGGTGGCGGTGGTGATGGCGGACCTTATCAATACAGCATTGACAACGGAGTTACTTTTCAGGCAGGCGGAGCATTTAATAATCTGTTTCCTTTAACATACGATGTTGCGGTGGAAGACAACAGCGGCTGCCAGCTTACAGGTCAGGTAACGGTTGCCAACAATGCAGGATTTACCGTAAACGTAACCGCTTTTACTGATGCTACCTGCAACGCAGCCTGTGACGGAACTGCAGACATGATTGCTACTCCCGGCTTTGTCGGTGCGCTGACGTATGACTGGATAGACCTTGCAACCAATACTTCAACCGGACAACTTACTGCCAATGCTACCGGCTTATGTGCGGGAAATTATCAGGCATCGGCAACGGATGCTGTTGGTTGTACTACCACTGATAATGTTACTATTTCTGAACCAACCATAGTTACCGTTGCTGTTTCTCCTGCGGCTACTATTTGCATCGGTTCAACCACAACGCTTACCGCAACACCCAATGGCGGAACACCCGGTTTTACGTATGCATGGACTGCCGCACCTGCTGACCCAACGTTGGTAACTCCGGCAGTTGCAAACCCAACTGTTGCGCCACTTATTACAACCGTTTATACCGTTAATGTTGATGATAACAATAACTGCGCTGCTCTGCCCCAAACAATTACCATTACCGTAAATCCTCCTTTAGCGTTGAATATGTTGCCGCCCGGTCCTATTGATATTTGTCCCGGTGAAACAGCCGTTATGAATATGAACGCAACAGGCGGTGATGGCAATTACACCTTTACATGGGATGGCGGAAGTAATCCTTTAAATCCACCCGTTTCAGCTACACCTGCTATAAATACTACTTATAATTTTACGGTAAATGATGGTTGCGGAACTCCTTCTGCAAGTCAGGCGGTGGATGTGAATATATTCTCACTTCCGGTAATAGATTTCAGTGCCAATATTTATTCAGGATGTCAACCGCTTCGTGTTACCTTCACTGATAACACACAACCTCAGCCTGCCAATTTATTGTGGAACTTCGGAGATTCTAATTCGGGCAACAACAATACCTCAACCGGAACAACGCCAACCCACGCTTACAATGACCCGGGTGTGTTTGATATGAGTTTGGTAATTACTACTCCCGATGGCTGCAAAGATTCACTCACTATGCAGGACATGATTACCGTTTATGCCCTTCCCGTTGCTGAGTTTTCGGCTCTGCCACCTTCCACCGATGTATTTCATCCCGAAATTGTTTTCAATGATAATTCCAGCGGTGCAACTGTTTGGTTATGGGATTTCGGAGACGGGGGAAATTCTACTCTTACAAACCCTCTGCACTGGTATGGTGATACCGGAACTTATACAGTTTGGTTATATGTTGAAAGCGCTCAGGGGTGCCTTGACAGCACCTTCAGCTTTGTGGAGATAACGCCCGTGTTTACTTTTTATGTTCCAAGCGCTTTTACGCCTAACTCAGACGGAACCAACGATACCTTCTTCCCCAAAGGCGAAACCATTGACCCCGACAATTATATTTTCCGCGTGTTTAACCGCTGGGGACAGGAAATCTATGCCAGCCACACCCCGGGCGAGGTTTGGGACGGTACTCTTGCTACCGGCAACAAAGCCCAGGAAGATGTATATGTTTGGGCTGCCCAAATGCTGGACATGAACGGGGAAAAACATCAGTTTTACGGAAGGGTTACCTTGTATAGGTAAGTGGCTGTCACCTAAAAGACAATACCTCACCGTTGAAATGTGTATTGGAGTAATTAAAAAACCTTTAAAGAAAGAAATTCAGGACGATGGCAGAATACGTTATTGGGGCTTTGTTTCTGAACTGAACAAAATAATAAGAGTAGTTGTTTTGGAAGATGACCAAACCATTCACAATGCATTTATGGACCGAAACTTTAAACAATAAAAAAAATGAAAATCAATTATTATTCCGAAACAGATTCACTTTATATTGACTTTGGTGCAGAACCCTCTGCCGAATCAGAAGAAGTAAGAGATGGTGTTGTTATTGACCTTGATAAAAACGGTAATATAACAGGAGTTGACATACAACAGGCTTCTAAGAAACTTGACCTCTCATTCCTTGAAATGAATTCCATTCCAATTCAAAGAACAAAATTAGCTTCATAAATCTTTAGGTCGTTCAAACTTTAGCAAAGGCATATATTTACTAAGCCTGTTTGATGGCGAGCAGGTGGCGCATAAGAAGATTATAAAAGAATAGCCACTAATTTGCACGAATTATCACTAATTATTTATTCGTGTAAATTAGTGTAATTCGTGGCTATAGCCTGTTTGATGGCGAGCAGGTGGCGTCCC
>CAMDBK010000062.1 GCA_945889235.1 Chitinophaga pinensis | reverse complement strand
AAATTTCATTTCCTTCATGGGTTATATATCCAGTATGGTGGCTGCATGGCATATATTTTCCATCAGATGAAAGCAATATTTGAAAAAAAGGATAATAACAGAAGTTTGAAGCAGCAGGATCTCTTTTCTTCTCTGAATTCTTACTTTTAAATAATTTTATAGACATAGTTAGGATTGCTAATCACACTTTTCAAATATAATCAATAATTGAAATATACATCATTAATATTAAATTGACTTTTGGGATAATTTTAAGTAAATACTTTTAACCAACTCGTGAAATAAAAAAAGAGGATTCAGAAAAAGAACTACCATAGGCTTTGAAATTACACCTATACCAATTCCCATAAAGAAATCAAACCCAATATGCATAGCAAGAAGAACTAGGCCATATAAAAACATCACTTTACTGTTTAATGCTGCAACAAAACAAAACAGTTCTAAACCTAGTGCAGTTGCTAAAAGGTATTTAATTTCGGATTTATGTTCAATGATAGAATAAGCAATTGCTTTCCCATTCTCAAGGAAAGCAAAGGAACCGGTATCATAATACAGATAGGAGTAATTTTTCATTACTTGAATTGAAAACAACCCGCCATTATCAATCCAACCTATACCATCTCCTTTTAGTTTTGCAATTGCTGCAAGTGTATAACTTGCAGCAATAATCTGAATCCCAAAATGAATACGATACTTTAAAACATTAAAATCCGGGTTGTATTTATTAATTGCATAAGCAATAAATTGCGAGCCGAAAACTGCACTGTAAGGTGTTGCTCTAAAAAAAAAACCGTTGGATTCGTGATATGAAATAATAATACATGATAAAACGAAAATAAATAAAGTAGTATACACCATCTTGATTTCAAAAACATATAGAAAGAAACTTATACAAAGGAGAATGAAAAGAAAAGTTTTGCCAGTAGTTGAGAATAAAATCTCCAAATCAATAAGTTTGCAAATCCCAACAGGGTAAGGACAGTTTTTACTTTGGGTGATCATTATTACCATAAGAGGAATCCATGTAATAATAAGTGACAGTTTAATATAAAACCAAGGTTTGTCTATACCTATAGTATCAGCATTATTTTTCGATAACAATTTCATAAATAATAATGTTGTTGCTTTGAATATAATCCTCATTTATGGAATAGCATACTCGGTGTAGCTGTAAAGTATCTCCCGTGAACGGAGTTAAAGGATTTAATACTAATGTTTCCATCATAATTTCACCCGCTTTTTTAAGTTCTGCTGTGGTTTCCTTCTCATACCCTTGAGAAATCCCTTCTTTTTCACAAATTGAATAGTAAAGGTGCGCTAACCCATCAGCAGGAATCGTAAAATATTTATCATTTTGCAATAATGAGCCTCTAGAATCGGAAACATAAAATGTATAAGCCCAATTAGGAAATCTATTGTACATTGGCAGTAATGTAAATGGATGCACTTCTCCAATAGTTAGACAAAGCAATAAATATGCTATTCCGAAAGAAGTTTTTTGTAAAATTTTTTTAAGCATTATTAATTTGTATTTTCAAAACAAGTCCTAATTTAAGTCAAACAACTTAAAAAAGTCTTGACTATAAACTGCTTTGAACACCTAACTTTACTAGTTGATAAAACCACTTAATAATTGAGTATAGTAAGTATGTAGGATTTACCATGAAAATAATCATTGGATAAAAAATGGCGGCAATAAAAATGTTCATGAAATAAAGAATTCCAAAGTGCATTCCTGATAATAAAACTCCAATTGCAAATGCAGAAATTTTATTTCTCACAGCTAGCCAGGCGAAGGTTTCAAAGACCAGTGACATTGCAAAAAGTAATTTAACCAATACTTCATGTTTTAAAACAAAATCAGCTTGTTTAAGCCCTTTATCTAATTCTGAAATATTTCCAGAGTCAAAATATGTATAGCTAAAACCTTTAACCATTTGAATTGCTGCTTGCGGAGCTTCTATAATCCAGTTTAATCCGGATTGATTCAATTTTGAAATAGATGCCAAAAAATATCCACCAGCGATAATTTGTATGGGAAACTGAATCCTTTCAACTTTTAAAGATTGGTTATTTCTAATATATGCAAATGTCTGTGCCAAAAAGACTGTTGTATACAACCCACTTCTGTTTAATATTCCATTTGATTCTTCAAGAGTAAAAGAAAGTAAGCTTACTAAAAACATTAAAAAAGTTACAACAATCATATACTTTTCAGTAATATAGAGAGCAGAAAGAATAAATGCTGCAAATAGAAGAATGCTTGAAGTGTAAACGGATAAAAAAATTGAACAATCAATAAGTGAACATATTCCAGATGGATAATAGATAGTTTCTGAATTAATAGCAACTTCAGTCACTAATTTCATCCAAATAAAGCATAGTGACACTTTCATAAGTATCCATTCGATGGAGGAATACTCTTTAAAAAATTTTTTATTTAAGAGATTGGCCATACATTAAGTCATCACGGTATTTGAGTTTTTTATTTTCGAGAAAATAAAATCTTCTATACAGTTTTAAACTATCAAAATTGAATCGTTCTTCATCCTCATTATATAAAATCATTTCTAACATTTCTTTTCCTGCTTTTTTTAAATCTTCGGAATTTTCTTTGCCAAAACCATAATTAAAACCATAATGTTCGCAAAGAGAATAAAAAGTATGAGCAATGTAGCCTGCATTTTTAGATTTTGAGAAATTTCTTCCAAAGGTTACAATCTCACCTTTCTCGTTCTTCAAAAAAAAAACATATCCGTAATTAGGAAAGGAATTATACATGGGGAAGGTTGAGAAAGGATGAAATTCTTTTCCTATCAAAATAGAAATTAAAACATAAAAGATAAGCAACAAATACTTACTCATTTAATAGTTGTCAGAAACAGTATTTATAATGAAAATAAAGGCAATAAGGTATTTGCAAAATATTATTGAAACAAATATAGATTAATTTTGAAGCAATTGTTTAAAGAAAAAAAATAAAAAATGAATAATGCTTTTTGCACAATTACAACGCAGAGTCATTTACCAAAAGTGTTTGCACTTTATACTTCTTTATACTCTCATAATCCCAATGTTTCATTACAAGTGCTGGTAATTGATGGCAAAATTGCTGTTGAAAAAATGAAATTATTTGAAATGATTGAATTCTATGATATAAGTATTTTAGAAGATGATAAAGTATCTCAAAAAATATTAAATAAGGATAAAAAAAAATCAGACAAACTAAGGTGGAGTTTAAAGCCGATTTTCCTTAAATGGCTTTTGAAAAAAAAATATGATAAGGTTATTTATGTTGATAATGATATCTATTTTGTTGACCAATTTGATTTTCTTTTCGAAGAATTAGATAAAAACAATGTATTGTTAAGCCCACATTGGAGACCTGAAAACCCCAGCGAAGAACCTTTATGGTTTGAAACAAATTTTAGAGACGGAATTTTCAATGCAGGTTTTTTTGGTTGCAATAAGAATTCTATTAAAGCTTTGGACTGGTGGGCAAGCGCATGTTTATATAAGTGTGAAAAGAATTATCGTCACGGATTATTTGATGACCAAAAATATCTTGACATGATGCCTGTGATTGAAAAAAATACGGGCATAATCCACCATAAGGGTTGCAATTTAGCTTACTGGAATATTAAACAAGTTAAACGTAAATTGCAATCAGGAAAACTAATCCTGTCAGGTGAATATAATCCTGTTTTCATACATTTTGCTGATTGTACTATTGCAGCAATTTTAAGGAATGAAGATATCTTGTTAGAGTCCCACTTAAAATTGTATCTTGAACAATTACAAAACTTTGGTTTTAAACTCAATTTGAATTCAATACTTCGTAAAGAAAATTTTTGGGCAGTGTACAGGAATATTAAATGGAAAATTTTTGGAGATTTTTTGTTTTGATAATAATTAAAAATTTATCTGCAGTTATATGATGACTAGGGCAGTAAAAACCGCGAGCAAGTCATATTTGTATTTTCAAAAATTTTCAACAAACAAATGGTTGGGAATAATGGGAGTGTTTTGTTTCCTGCTATACAGTAACACCATTGGTAATGATTACAACCTAGATGACGAGCTGGTAACAATAAAACATCGTTTAACCTCAAAGGGTATTTCAGCAATCCCCGAAATTTTTGTTAGCCCGTATTATCAAGACGAATTTGGATACGCATATGAATATCGTCCTGTTACCCTCGCTGTTTTTGCTCTTGAACATCAGTTTTTTGGAGATAATCCACATGTAAGTCATTTTTTTAATGTTATTCTATTTGTATTATGTTCATTATTAGTTTTCATTTTTATCAGAAAACTTTTCCCTGATTCAAATTCTTTTTTCCCGGTAATTGCAACTATACTTTTTATTATACACCCCTTACATACAGAAGTAGTTGCAAGTATAAAAAACAGAGATGAAATTCTTGGCTTATTAGGGGGCCTATGT
Source organism: Chitinophaga pinensis (assembly GCA_945889235.1). Classification (GTDB taxonomy): domain Bacteria; phylum Bacteroidota; class Bacteroidia; order SXHM01; family SXHM01; genus SXHM01. The sequence goes on along the minus strand of CAMDBK010000062.1, from coordinate 7,940 downwards.
TCCGCTTATAGCTTGTTGAAGTTTATTCAGTCAAAGAATGTTTTGTGGTTTTTTGGAATGGTTCTTTTTCTAATTTCAGGTATTTTGTCGAAGGGGTCTGTTATTTCTTTTGTTTTTGTTCTTCCAATCATTGTATTAATAAAAGAAAAGACTGATTGGAAAAATTATTTAATCATTTCAACAGTTTCAATTTTTACTATTCCTTGGATTTGTTTTATTAAAGGATTTACTTTATTAAACACTACGGATATTATACTTATTGTAACAAATTTTTTTGGCCTTACCTACTTAATTTTCAATTTTTATAAAGCAGTTGAATTTATACGCACATCAACAAAAGTATTTTATAGAAAAGCAAACAAAATTATTGACCGGGTAAAGAATATTCATATACCTGAAATAATAAGTTTAGATGAAAATTTTTTTGATAAATATTCATGGTATACATTATTATGTATACTAATTGGAACAATTGGCATCTTTATTAATCATTATATAATATTTGCTTATAAACCAATCTGGTTATTTGTCTGCGTTTGCCTTGTCATGTTTCATCCATTGATATTGGCAAGATATAGATTAGAGATACTACTAATAAGTGCATTGCTTTTATGTATACTTTATAATTACGAGATTTCAAATCTTCCCATTGAACATTTGCTAGCAATTTTTTACGTCTGGGTTTTTAAGCATTTAGAAAAGAAAAACATCAGATTGCTGGCATGTTTATTTATTTTATTGTCTTTTTCAATATTACTTAGGTTATTCAATTCTGGAGCTTACAGTATATACAATATTAACAGTCTAGTTCCACTTTCTTTTTTCTTTTTAATTGGTTATGCTGATGCAAAAGATAATAAGTTATTAAAAAAAATATTACGAATAACTCTATTTCTTCTAATTATTATCAGCTTAATAATAAGTTGGAAGGAGATACTGGAAAATAAGTTTGTTTTATTGGAACTTATAGTTATACCGTTTGCACTTTTATGGAATGGAAGGCAAGTAATTATTGAAAAAATAACAACAATTTCATTAATCCTTATTACTATTCTTTACTTTGGAATTGAATTATTCCAAGATTTTTCATTTCCATCAAACAATCAACAAATTACTATTTCCGAATCTTACATCAATCGTCACTATTCAGATAGTTTATTACTAGTTAAAAGTAATTCAGAGTTTATTAATACCGACAGAACATTAGAGTTTGTAGAATTTCCATTAGAAATTAATAAAATGAACGATCAAAGATTAGGAACTTCATTAGTTGTACTCGGTAAATACTTAAAATTGATGTTTTTCCCTTGGCCAATTAGCTATTACTATGGATACAATGAAGTAGAAATTGTTTCTGTTTTTAGTGCAATTGCTATTTTCTTATTGATTATTCATTTGGCAATTTTTTTTTCGGGGTTGTACTTCATCAATAAACACCCAGTTTATTTCTTTGGAGTATTTACATACTTAAGTTCAATTTTTTTGTATTCAAATATAATTTCACCGGTTTCAGGGATGATGGGGGACAGATTAACTTTTGTAGCCTCCCTAGGTTTTATAATAGTGGTAGCTTATATTATTTCAAATCTGATATTTAATTTATCTGGAATTAAGAAAACAATTTTCTTTCTTTCGTTCTCTGCAATTGTTGTAATATTCTCATCGTTAACAATAATCAGAAACAGTCACTGGAAAAATCATCTTACACTTTTTGAGCATGATATTAAGTATGTAGGGAATTCTGCACAGGCACATAATATTTTAGCTAAAAGACTAGTCTTGGAATCTTTTAATACTAAATCACCCAAAAAAGTAAAAAGCATGAGGGAAGAAGCGTTAATTCATTTTAAAAAAGCTGTTTCAATATACCCGAATTTTTTTAATGCCAATTATGATTTCGGACGAACGTATCAACTACTTAATAGAGAGCAAGAAGCCATAGAACCATTTATCAAAGCAGGAGAACTTGAACCTTCTTTTTTTGATGCTTGGTTTCAAGCAGGTGATATTCTGAGAAGGAATAATAAAACAGATGAAGCTATAAAATGTTATGATGCTGTATTAACAGAGGACAGTACAAATTTAATTGCATACTTATCATTAGGGCAGATTTTTTTTATTCGAAATGAATTTGATAAATCAATTAATATGAATCTAAAAGCTAACCATTTTAATCCAAACAGATATGAGCCTTTAAATAATCTTGGAATAATTTACAATCAAATTGGTGACAAAAACAAAGCTTTATTTTATTTTGAAAAAGCATATGAAATTAATAAGGTTGACAAAAATCTTTTTAATACCATAGCCAGAATTTGTAAAGAACTAGGAAATAAAGAGAAGACTAATTTCAACTCTTGTAAAATAAATGAAATTGCTCATTAATATTAAATTTTGATTTTACGAAGAGAATCATTTACATTTGGATCATTAAACCAATATAGGCATATGAGAAATTCTACCCATTATACTTTAATTCTGCTTTCATTATTTATAACTTTAATCAACCAGAAAACCTTTAGTCAGTGTGCCGGTGGCAGCAATAATGGTCTTGCAGCTTTTCAATGCGACATAGAATCTATAATAAATCCACAAAATCAGGGAGACTACAGGCAGTTTGCTGTAATTACAAATATCAGTTATAACTTTAATACCAACGGAACAAGTTATGATACCCGGCTTTATGGAAATGTAACAGGAGTTGGAGGAGCAAATCAATTTAATCAGGATATCGATAATGTTGTAGGGAATAACGAATCAATTGACTGGACAGCAACTTTTACCGGAACATTGGGAGTAGGGGTTCACTACTTTGCCTGTGCAACATGGAATGGAACAAGTGCAGTTCTTCGTCATAAACAAAATACAACTGTTACAAATACAACTTCGAATGCAACTATTTGTATGGGTACTACCAAGGCGCTTACAGCAGTTTTGGGCGGATTGCACAACAACCCCACAATTTCTTGGTCTGTAATTCCTGGAACAGGAAATGGAACTATAGCAGGCACAACATTTACTCCGTCAGCCCCGGGAACAGTAACAGTAAGAGCAACTGTGGGAGTGTGTTCATCAGATGTAACATTTACAATAAATTCATTATCAGTTGCTCCAACTTCAATTGGAATAAGTAGCGGAAACAACCCAACCTGTTCAGGTGTTGGATTAACACTTACAGTTAGTGGTGGTTCTCTAGGTACAGGAGCGAACTGGGTGTGGTATTCAGGGAGTTGTGGAGGAGGAGGGTCTTTAGGATCCGGTGCTTCTATTTCTGTTTCTCCGTCTTCAACTACTACTTATTTTGCCCGGGCTGAAGGAACTTGCAATAACAGTGCTTGTGCTCAATTAACAGTTAATGTTCTGAGTAACTCATCTGTTACAAATGCAAGTGCTTCTCCAAATACAATTTGTATCGGTCAGTCAAGCACATTATCAGTTTCAGGAACCTTGGGAACTGGTGCAACCTGGAATTGGTATAGCGGTAGTTGTGGTGGAACTTTTGTTGGACAAGGACCTTCAATTTTAGTAAGTCCTACTTCTTCTACTTCTTATTATGTCCGTGCAATCGGAACATGTAATACAACAGTTTGTGCATCAGCATCAGTATCTGTAAATCCGCTCCCCGGAGTTTCATTCTCACCTCCCGGAGGTCCGTATTGTGCCAGTCAAACTACTCCAGTAACATTATCAGCAGCGCCCGGAGGAGGTACCTTCACCGGAAATGGAGTTTCAGGAAATACATTCACTCCTTCAAATGCTGCTGTTGGTAACAACGTATTAACTTACACCTATACAGATGGTAATGGTTGTACAAATTCAGCATCTCAAACTGTTGTTATTACAGGGCTTCCTTCTGTAACATTCACAGGACTTGCAGGACCATATTGCGTGAGTCAAACTACACCTGTTGCGTTGGATGGTAATCAAAATGGCGGAACTTATTCAGGGTCGGGCATCACAAATTTAGGCAGTGGTAATGCAAACTTTACACCTTCATCAGCTGGTGCAGGTGTGCATAATATTACTTACTCTTATACTGATGGAAATGGTTGTGTAAATTCACAATCTCAATCAGTGCAGGTTATTGCGCTTCCTTCTGTTACTTTCAGTGGGTTAGCTTCAGCATACTGTGTAAGCAACTCACCTGTTCAGTTAGCCGGATTTCCTTCCGGTGGAACTTTTTCAGGAACAGGTGTTACTACTGGAGGATTATTTTCTCCTTCAACCGGTGCCGGTAATTATACAATAACTTATACCTACACCAATGGAAACGGCTGTACCAACAGCACTCAACAATCTACTGTTGTTAATTCATTACCTGTTGTATCATTCTCAGGATTTAATGTTCCTCATCAATATTGTTCAGATGCTGCAGTTGTAAACCTTACTGGTAATCCAGTTGGCGGAACTTTCAGCGGACCCGGTGTAACCGGAAGCGGTGCATTTACACCTGCTACTGCGGGCCTTGGAACTCATACAATTATTTACACTTACACTAACGGAAACAATTGTACAAATACATCTTCTCAAACTGTTACTGTTGTAGCTGTTCCAACAGTTACGTTCTCAGGTTTGGTGGGTGATTATTGCGTAAATGATTTTCCTGTTTTACTTACAGGTAACCAATCCGGAGGAACATTCTCTGGTCCGGGAATAACAAATGTGGGAACCGGCATTGCTCAATTCAGCCCGGCTGTTGCAGGTGTTGGAGGTTCTTATAACATTACCTATACTTTTGTAAATGGTAACGGTTGCACCGGAACTCAAACACAGCAAACAGTTGTACATCCTCAACCTGTAGTAGCTTTCAGCGGACTTAATCCAGCTTATTGTGTGGATGCAAACCCTGTAACACTTATAGGCAGCCATGCACCGGGTGGCTCATTTTCTGGTTCAGGAACAACTGATAATTTAAACGGAACAGCAACGTTTGATGCTTCAGCTGCCGGAGTTGGCGGCCCTTACACTATTACCTATTCATACTCTGATGGTTTTGGTTGTTCAAGTTCAATCAGTGCAACAACATTGGTTAATGATACACCAACGGTAACCTTCACAGGACTTTATGATATTTGCATTGACCAGCCTGCGATTGTTCTTACTGGAACACCTTCAGGAGGAGTTTTCTCAGGAAACGGAGTTAGCGGAAATGCTTTTTATCCAAGTGTTGCAGGATTAGGAGTTCAGACTGTAACCTATACTTTCAGTGATGGAAATGGTTGTGAAGGAATGTACGCAGATTCATTAAGGGTTTATGATTTTCCGCAGGTTACTCAACAACCAAGCGATGTTCAGGTTTGTCCGGGTGATAACGCATCATTTACCGTTGCAGCTTTAGGTATTGGATTAACGTATCAATGGCAGGTAAATGACGGGAATGGTTTTGTAAACGTAAACAATGTTGGTATTTACAGCGGTGCAACAACCAATACTCTTTCACTTAGTGGAGTACCTCCTTCATTGGATGGTTATCAGTTTAACTGTGTAATTACCGGTGCAACCTGCTTAACAGTTACCTCTTCAACAACAGTAACCATAACAGAAAATCCTTCTCCAACAATAAACACTCAGCCTGTTGATTATGCAGCTTGTGTCGGTGACAATGCGGTGTTCAGCGTTAATGCTACGGGAACAAGTTTAACTTATCAGTGGCAGGTAAATGATGGAAGTGGCTTTGCAAACGTTGTAAACAGTGGTGTTTACAGCGGTGCAACAACCAATACACTTAACATTACGGGTTTCACATCAGGAATGGATGGATACCAATACCAGTGCGTTGTTACAGGAACTATTAACTGTACTTCTAATAGCGTTTCAACTATAGCAACACTTACAGAAACAACTTCACCAAATGTAATTACACAACCTGTTTCACAAAGTATTTGTGCCGGTGATAATGCAGTATTTACAGTTGCTGCAACAGGTTCAGGTCTTACTTATCAGTGGCAGGAAGACAATGGTGGCGGTTTTGCAAACATCAGCAATGGCGGTGCTTACAGCGGAGCAACTTCAAGTACACTAACAGTTTCAGGAGTTACAGGAGGAATGGATGGCTACCAGTATAAGTGTATTATTTCAGGTTCAATTTGCGTGAACAGTTCAATAACAAACGCAGTTGTAATCAACATCACTACTTCACCTGCAATTACTCAGCAACCTGCTGATGTATTTGTTTGTCCAAGTGATCCTGCTTCATTTAGTGTTGCTGTTCAGGGAACAGGCATTACATACCAATGGCAGGTAAACAACGGAGGCGGCTTTACCAATATTCTTAATGTTGGTGTTTACAGCGGAGCAACAACTTCAACGCTGAATATCTCCGGAGTATTTACAAACATGGATGGTTTCCAGTATCAGTGTATTGTTACAGGAACATTCTGTTCAGGAACATCATCTTCACAAATTGCAACTATTAATATCAGCGGAGCTCCTGTAGTTACCGTTGACCCAAGTGATACACAGTTTTGCGTTGGCGATAACGCATTATTTACTGTAAGCGCAAGCGGAACAGGATTAAGTTATCAGTGGCAGGTTAATAACGGTAGCGGATGGGTTGATCTTGCAAACGGAATCAACTACAGCGGAGTTTATACTTCAACATTATCTGTAAATGGTATTCCGCTTTCATTTGACGGAAACCTTTATCAATGCCTTGTTTCAGGAAGTATCAATTGCTCCGGAACTACAACTTCAGGTTCAGCTTCACTTACCGAAAACCCTGCACCGTTTATCAGCAGTCAGCCTGCGGATGAATACATCTGCGACAATGGAAATGCTGTATTTACTGTTACGGCAAACGGAACGGGTTTAACCTATCAGTGGCAGGAAAACACAGGAAGTGGTTTTGTAAATATTACAAATGGCGGACAATACAGCGGAGCAACTTCATCTTCACTGACCATATCAGGAATAAACGTTGGCATGGATGGATATCAGTACCAGTGTTTGATTAACGGAAGCATTTGTACTTCAACAGCAACAACAGTAACGGCAACGCTTAATTCATCAACTGCTCCGGTGGTTACATTGCAACCTTCAGATGTTCAGGTTTGTCCGGGTGATGCAGCTTCATTCAATGTTGCAGCATCAGGTTCTAACCTTTCTTACCAGTGGGAAGAAAACAGCGGCAGTGGTTTCAATGCACTTTCTGATGGTGGAATTTACAGCGGTTCAAACTCAGCAACATTGCTGGTTTCTCCTACTTCACTTGGTATGAACGGAAATCAATACCGTTGCATTGTTTCTTCAACCGATTGCCCGAACACAACGTTCAGCAATATTGTTGTACTCAACATTAACACTTCACCTGTTATTACAGTTGATCCTGCTGATGTTTATATATGTCCTAACGATGCGGTAAGTTTTAGTGTAAGTGCAAATGGCAACGGACTAACTTATCAATGGCAGCAAAATAGCGGAAGCGGATTTACAGATTTAGCAGACGGCCTCATTTATTCAGGCGTTACAACACCAACATTAAATATTATAGTTGCCGGAAATTGGATGCTCGGTTTTCAATACCGTGTAATTATTTCGGGAAGTATCAATTGTTCTTCTGATGCAATTTCAAATTACGCAGTTCTTTATATCAATCCATCTCCTTTAGTTCAAACACAACCGACCGATCAGAATTATTGCGTTGGAGATGTTGCAACGTTCAGTTTAACAGCTGCCGGAAGTTTCCTGACCTACCAATGGCAGGTTGATGATGGAAGCGGATTTGTTAACGTGATTGATGGCGGTGTTTACAGCGGAGCAACAACTGCATCACTTTCACTTACTGGAATTCCATTGAGCATGGATGGTTATCAATATCAATGTGTGGTTTCAGGTTCTTCTAATTGCAACTCTTCAGTTACTTCTGTAATTGTTACCTTGAATGAAGACCCAAATCCATTCATCAGTTCACAGCCGGTTGACCAATATACTTGTCTTGGCGA
>CAMDBK010000061.1 GCA_945889235.1 Chitinophaga pinensis | reverse complement strand
GACCGATTGGTCCCTGAGCACCTGTAACACCATCAACACCATCTTGTCCATCAGCACCATCTGCACCTGTAGGACCGATAGGGCCCTGAGCACCAGTAGCACCATCAACACCATCTTGTCCGTCAGTACCATCTGCACCTGTTAAACCTGTAGGACCGATTGGTCCCTGAGGTCCAGTAGCACCATCAACACCGTCTTGTCCATCAGCACCTGTAGGACCGATTGGTCCCTGAGCACCAGTAGCACCGTCAGCACCATCTGCGCCTGTTAAACCTGTAGGACCGATAGGGCCCTGAGGTCCAGTAGCACCAGTTAATCCAATTGGACCAATTGGACCTTGAGCACCTGTAGCGCCTGAATTTCCTTGTATTCCCTGTGGTCCAGTTGGACCTGTAGCGCCTGTTGTTCCGTTAAGTCCTGCAACACCAGTTGGACCTTGCGGGCCTGTTGCGCCCTGAGCGCCAATAGCCCCAGCTAATCCTGTTGGACCTGTAGCGCCTGTTGTTCCGTTAAGTCCTGCAACACCAGTTGGCCCTTGCGGACCTGTTGAGCCCTGAACGCCAGTAGCCCCATTTAATCCTGAAGGACCTGTTGGCCCTGTAGCGCCTGTTGATCCGCTTAGTCCTGTAGCACCAGTTGGACCTTGCGGGCCTGTTGAGCCCTGAACACCAGTAGCACCATTTAATCCTGAAGGGCCTGTTGGTCCTGTAGCGCCTGTTGTTCCGTTAAGACCTGCAACACCAGTTGGACCTTGAGCGCCTGTAGCCCCGTTAGCCCCATTTAATCCTGCAGCACCAGTTGGACCTTGCGGGCCTTGTGAGCCAGTTAATCCTTGAGGACCTGTTGGTCCTGCAACTCCTTGCGTTCCTTGCGCACCTGTTACTCCCTGTATTCCTTGTGTTCCTGTAGTACCGGTAACTCCGGCTAATCCTGTAGGTCCTTGCGCACCTGTTGCTCCGTTTAATCCCTGAAGTCCTTGCGGTCCTGTTGGACCCATCGGTCCAATTGCTTGTACCCAAATGATTCCGTCAAAATACCAGAAGTTATTTGTTGTTATATCGAAAACAAGCAATCCTGTGGCCGGTGAAGGGATTGCCAATTTTTGAGCTGTGGTCATTCTTGGAACCAAAAATCCTTTGTCATCCGAAGTAAGATCCAGTATGGAGGAAGGATCCGGAGCAAGTGTGCCGATACCCATATTATCCTGGGCTTTCAGAAGGCCAGTTGATAATAAAGTAATAGAGAGAATGAGTGTGAATATTTTTTTCATGAATAAATATTTTTTTGTGGCTGAACTAATAATAGCAAAGCTAGAATATCTTTACAATTACTATTGAATTATAAGACTAATTCTTGTTTAATTTCGATTAGCAACATATAATTATAGTTGTATGTCAAACTGATGCACTTACATTTGCTCCCTGAAATTTGTATTAAGCATCATGATTCAACGTAAACAAACTATTTTTCTTTTTCTTGCTGTTATTTTCCTTGCTCAGCTTTTTATTTTCCCGGTTTATGGTTTTGAAAAAGAAGGGCAACACATGCTGTTTTATATTTACGGACTTGGCGCTTTTAGCTTCGATTATTTTGTCACTATTGCTTTGAATGTATCCAGCATTTTAGTGGTGGTTGCTGTTATTTTTCTTTATAAAAACCGCAAGCAACAATTATTGCTTTGTAAAATTGCAACCTTGCTTATTGCGGGTTTAATTGTTGCTATTTTCTATTTTGCTGAAAATGCAAAATCACTTCCCGAACTTGTGGGTTATACTTCAGAAATTCGCCCAATGATGGTTGCTCCTCTGACAGCTTTGGTGATGATTATTTTCGCCAATAGATTTATTAAAAAAGACGAGGAATTGGTGCGCTCGGCTGACCGTTTAAGGTAAATATATCAAACTCTGTTTGCTGTATCTGCAACATGGTTTGTAATAGTTTGCTGACCCGTCTGTGGTATCTGCAACGCGGTCTGTAATAGTTTGAAGACATCTCTACTGTATCTGTAACATGGTTTGTAATAGTTTGCTGACCTGTCTGTGGTATCTGCAACACGGTCTGTAATAGTATACAGACCCTTCTGCGGTATCTGCAAGCTGGTTTGTAATAGTTTTCAACTCTATCTGCGTTATCTGCAACATGATTTGTAATAGTTTACAGAAGCCTCTGCAGCATCCGTAGTATTGAATGTATACATTAGATAAATCGATTTAAATGCATAAATAATAGTATATTACATCAATGTATATTCTTTGCTGTTTTTAAACTGCAATTCAAACAGCGTTTTGTAGTGCCCATTGTTTTTGAGCAGTTGCTGGTGGGTTCCCATTTCAAGGATTTCACCTTTGTCAAGCACAATAATTTTATCGGCTTTTTGAACCGTTGCAAGGCGGTGGGCAATAACGATGGAGGTGCGGTTCTCGGTTAGCTTATTCATTGCCTTCTGAATAAGAAACTCTGATTCGGTGTCAATAGAAGATGTGGCCTCGTCCAACACCAATATTTTAGGATTATAAATATAGGCACGGATAAAAGAAATCAGTTGGCGTTGACCAACACTTAACATTGCTCCGCGTTCCATTACGTTGTAATCATAATTTCCGGGAAGAGAACTGATAAACTCATCTGCTCCAACCGCTATTGAGGCTTTACGTATTTGCTCTTTGGTAACCGCTTCATTTTTCATTGAAATGTTATTGGCAATGGTGTCTGAGAACAGGAATACATCCTGTAATACCACGGCAATGTTTTTACGCAGTTCGTTCAGCTCGTAATCGCGGATATCAATGCCGTCAATGGTAATTTTGCCTTTGTTGTATTCGTAAAAGCGGCTGAGTAAACTGATGATACTCGATTTTCCTGAACCTGTTTCACCAACCAAGGCCATCGTTTCACCAGGCTTAACGGAGAACGAAATGCCTTTCAAAACCCAGTCCTCATCGTTGTAGGCAAACCAAACGTCTTCAAATTTTATTTCGCCTTTCATTGCATCCATGTTTTGTTTTCCGGTGTTGTCAATTACCGAAACGGTGTCCATAACTTTAAATACACGCTCGCTGCTGACCATACCCATTTGCAGGGTGTTGAACCTATCGGCAAGCTCTCGGATAGGACGGAAAAGCATGTGGATGTAAAGAATAAAAGCAACAAGGTTTCCCAATGTTACCTGGTCACGGATAACACCTTTTGCACCCCACCAAACCAGCAGCCCTATAGATACCGCAGACAGCACCTCCACCACCGGAAGAAAAATAGAATAGTACCAAACCGAATCAATGTTAGCATCGCGGTGACGGGCGTTTATCTTTTTAAAACGGTCCATTTCCTCGTCCTCGCGGTTGAAGATTTGAACCACATTCATCCCCGTAATGTGTTCCTGCAAAAACGCATTGAGCTTTGCTACCTCGTTACGCACTTCCTGAAACGATGATTTAATAGCATTCTTAAACAGCCAGGTGCTGAACAGAAGTAAGGGAATAGTGGAAAGACTGATTAACGCCAAACGGTAATCCACCCAAAACATTACACCAATAACTACTATCAGTTTCAGTACATCACCAATAATAACCAGCAAGCCTTCCGAGAAAATATCGGCAATGGTTTCCATATCTGAAATAACGCGGGTAACCAATGTTCCTATTGGTGTATGGTCAAAATATTTTAAGCGGAATTGATTGATATGTGAGTAGAGCTTTACCCGCAAATCACGGATAACCACCTGTCCCAGCCAGTTGGCTAAATAGATATAATAGAAATTGAGGATGGCTTCGGCAAAAAGCAATATCACCATCAGCAAGGTCATATAGAGCAGGCTTTGCGCATCACCACTTGCAATGTGATGGTCAAACGTATATTGAATCAGCCAGGGGCGAAGTGGCGAGAGGAAAGCCAGCGCAATGGTAAGAAACAGCGTAATAGCAAAAGTCTTTTTGTAAGGCTTTACAAACTCAAACACTCTGCTCAAAACCGGAAAATCTACTGCGTTACCTGTTACTTTACTCATTTATAAATACGTCATTCTTATATTCAATTTTAACAAGCGACAAACCTTGAGCAGGCACTGAAAATCCTGCTTCTGCTCGGTTTTGTCCTTCTACAATTTTGTCAAGTTGCTCAAAGGTTATTTTGTTTTTGCCTACACCTACCAATGTGCCAACAATAGCGCGAACCATGTTGCGCAAAAAACGGTTGGCTGTTATGGTAAACACAAGTATATCGCCTTCTTGTTTCCATTCTGCAAACTGCACATCACAGATATAGTTGTCAACCTGTGTGTTTCCCTTTGTGAAACTTTTAAAATCCTTTTTACCCAACAACGATGTTGCGCCTTTGTTCATTTTCTCCATGTCTAATTCACCATAAATAAACCAGGTATAATCACGTAAAAACGGATTTGGAGTATGTGTTATCTGGTATTTGTAAGTACGGGCAATGGCATCAAAACGAGCATGGGCATTGTCGCGGACACGTACAATATCCAGCACGGCAACATCTTTATTAAGCGTGCAGTTAATGTGGTAAATCAAATCTTTTTTTCCGGGAATTAAATCTCTGCTGCAATCAAAGTGCGCATACATTTCCGCAGCGTGAACCCCGGTATCGGTACGCCCTGCACCGTAAATATAAACTTCTTCGCGCAATACTTTTGATAAAACTGAAATAAGTTCTGCCTGCACCGAATGAGCATTTGCCTGCACCTGCCAGCCATGAAAGTTGGTGCCTTTATAAGCAAGTTTTAGAAAATAGCGGGGGTAAAGCATGATTAGTTGAGGCGACAAAAGTAATATTCCACAGAAATTTAAACCGCACAACAACAAATTGGAAATTCTGGCGTTAAAACCTTGTAATCTTAAATGCAAGAATGATATGTTGACGTTTGAAGAAGTAACAGAGCTTGTTTATGAAAATCCTGATAATACAAGCACAGCCGCAGTTGCGCTTAATAAATCTTTGGAAAAAGAAATTTGGTTCAGCGAAGAATATGAAATGACCCGCGAACTGCAATCGCTCATTGCTGCCATGGAGTTTTTGCCTAATGAGAAAACATTGCTCAACATCCTGAACTTTGCCAGTTTAGCCCGCAAGAGAAACGAAAAGGTGGATAAATACCTTAAAGTTGCGTTGAATTAAACTGCTGAACAAGTTTCACTGCTTCCACTGCTTCCTTCACATCATGCACCCGCAGAATAGCTGCACCTTTTTCTATTAATAAGGTATTCAGAACGGTAGTTCCGTTCAATGCAGCTTCCGGTTTTGTTCCCAGCACTTTATTAATCATTGATTTTCGGGAAATACCTGCCAATACTGGTTTGTCAAATATTCTGAATTGTTCAAACGCTTTCAGTAATTCATAATTCTGCTCCAGCGTTTTTCCGAAACCAAAGCCCGGGTCAAGAATAATATCATTTACTCCGAGTTTGTGAAGTTTGTTTAACTTCTCAGAAAAGTACATTATCACTTCATTTAGGATTTTCCCTTCCTTTAAATTTTGTTGCATGGTTTGCGGTGTTCCTTTTATGTGCATCAGAATATAGGGAACTCCCAATTCTCTCACAGTTTGAAACATTTCATCGTTCCCTCCCGAAATATCATTGATGATAGATGCTCCGTTTTCAATTGCTTTCTCAGCAACATTAGCCCTGAATGTATCCACTGAAAAAACAGCGTCAGGAAAATTTATCACCAATTCTTTCAGGTAAGGCAACAATCTTTTCAGCTCTTCTTCTTCGCTTATATCTTCCGCACCCGGGCGACTGGAATATGCGCCCACATCAATGATTGCAGCGCCTTCTTCCAGCATTAAAGAACATTTTTCTATAGCTGCGTCAATGCTGTTTATTTCTCCGCCATCGTAAAATGAATCAGGTGTAAGGTTTAAAATTCCCATCACCACAGGCGTTGATAAATCCAGAAGTTTTCCTCTGCAATTCAGCGTTTGTTTCTTTTGAAAAACTGTATCTTTCGCCACGTTTTTGTTAAGTTAATTAAGTCAATTGGGTGATTAGTAAATTAATGAAAACGCTGCGAATTTACCCAATTAACCAAATTACCTTAATTACCCAATTAACCAAGATGACTAATACTTCCCGACAATTTGAACAGGTGATAGAACAATGCAGAAGCCTTTTCCTGAAAAAGATGAAAGATTACGGAACAGCATGGCGTGTGCTGCGCATCAGTTCCATCACCGACCAGATTTTTATTAAAGCCAATCGCATCCGCAGCATTGAACAGAAAGGAACACAGAAGGTGGCAGAAGATATTCGCTCGGAATATATCGGCATGGTGAATTATTCGGTGATTGGGTTGATTCAACTTTCGCTGGGTGTTGCAGAAAATACAGAGATGGACCCTATGGAAGTGGAGAAACTTTACAATAAATACATTTACGAAGCCAAGAGTTTGATGGAAGATAAAAATCATGATTACGGTGAAGCCTGGCGCGATATGCGACTAAGTTCACTCACCGATTTAATTCTGATGAAACTTTTGCGCATTAAACAAATTGAAGACAACAAAGGTAAAACCCTTGTTTCGGAAGGGATTGACGCCAATTACCACGACATTGTTAATTACAGTATTTTTGCATTGATACGGCTGAACGAACAAGGAAAGTAACGTCACCCTGAACTTGTTTCAGGGTCTTATTTGTGAGATGCTGAAACAAGTTCAGCATGACGAAACAGAATAAATTTAACAACGCGTTAACAGGAAACAGAAGTTCTGTTTCGGACTTTCGCAGAAAAATTAAAAGCCATGAATCACATCACCAAAATTGCACGTTACTTAGTTGGAACTCTTTTTATCTTTTCAGGCCTGGTAAAAGCCAACGACCCTATTGGCTTTTCCTACAAACTTCAGGAATATTTTGAAGAGTTTGAAAAACTGAAAACCTACTTCTCTCCGTTGGAAGGTTTCTTCAAACTATGTCACGATTATGCTTTGGAACAAGCTATTTTTATGGTTGTTCTGGAGATAGTTTTAGGTATTGCCATCATTTCGGGATATCGCGCTAAACTGACTTCTTGGCTGTTACTACTGCTGATTTTGTTTTTTACTGCACTAACATTTGCATCGGCAGAATATGAGATTGTCCGATCCTGCGGTTGCTTTGGTGATGCTATTCCGCTTACACCCTGGGAGTCGTTTTATAAAGATTTAATTCTGCTCACACTTATACTTTTCATCTTTTCTCAGCGCAATAAAATTGAGCCTAATAAAGTTAATGCTTTGGATATAGTTATGGCTGTGTTGTGTATAGGTGCATTAGGCTGGTTGTCGTTTAGCTTGTTGAAATGGGCGTTCCCGTTCGTTGTTGGTTTGGTGCTTATTGGCGGTTATGTTATCTGGTCATTTGTTGCACCCAAACAAAATGTTGCCATGTATAAAACACTTGTCGGACTTATCATTGCAGGTTATTTTACCTATCGCTGTTATGCGCATTTACCTGCAAAGGATTTCCGTGCGTATGCTATTGGCAAAAGTATTCCCGAACAAATGCAGGCGATACCCGACAAAGTGCAATACCATTATTTGCTTACTAATAAAGTTTCAGGAAAGCAACAGGAGTTTAATGAGTTTCCACCTAACTATGAAGCGGAATGGAAATACGATACTTTAAGAATTGAAATTCTTGAAAAAGGTAAGGAAGCAAAAATCTCAGACTTCAGTATCAGTAACCGTGCTGGAGATGAATATACTGATGATTTCTTTATTGGCTATCATTTTCTGCTTATATATTATGATTTGGATAAAGCATGTAACGATAAGCAAACTGAGATAAATTCATTTGCTGAGAAAGCAAAAAAAGATGGATTTGATTTTATTGGCTTAACGGCTTCACCTGAACAATCGGAGAAAAAATTTATTGAGAAAAATAAGCCAACGTATGAGTTTTGGATTTGTGACCAGGTGGTTTTGAAAACCATTATTCGTTCTAATCCGGGGCTAGTCCTGCTAAAAGATGGTGTTGTGCTTGGACAATGGCATCACAATGATTTTCCTGATTATCAGAAAGTGAAAGAAAAGTTTTTAAAATAATACACGTTGTTAAACTACCTCACCGGACGAATTCTGTACAGCCTGCTGGTTATTCTCGGGATTATTACGGTGGTGTTTCTGTTGTTCAGTGTTCTTCCGGGCGACCCTGCACGCATGATGCTTGGACAGCGTGCCGACAAGGAATCAGTTGAGGCTATCAATAAAGACTTGGGGCGGGATAAGCCGCTGTTTCAGCAATATCTGAAATTTCTGAATGATGTTTCTCCTTTATCGTTTCACGAGAAAAAAGATGAGGAAAATTTCTTCTTCCTTGACGAAACTAAATATGAAAACTATATCCAATTGTTTTCTGTTTCTTCAAAAGCGGTTGTTTTAAAAACGCCTTACCTCAGGCGCTCTTACCAAAGTCAACGAAATGTAAGTTCCATTTTGTTAGAAGCCTTGCCGGGAACTACTGTGTTGGCAATGGTTTCCATGCTTATTGCTACGTTGCTTGGTATTTGTTTGGGTGTTTATGCTGCGGTAAATAAAAATACTTTTGGTGATAGAATAAGTACAGTGTTAAGTATCTTCGGAATGTCGCTTCCTTCTTTTGTTGCTGCTATTTTAGTGGTGTGGGTTTTTGCTTATTTGTTGGGCGATATAACGGGTTTGCCTGTTACCGGAAGTTTGTATGAGATTGATGAATTTGAAGGAAGAACCATTGCCTGGAAAAATTTAATTCTTCCGGCATTTACGTTAGGCATTCGTCCGCTGGCAATTGTGATGCAGCTTACACGTAGTTCTATGTTGGAAGTACTTTCCATGGATTATATCCGCACGGCAAGGGCAAAGGGATTACACTTTTATAACATCCTGTTCAAACATGCGTTGGTAAACGCGCTTAATCCTGTTGTTACTGCTATTTCGGGGTGGTTTGCTTCACTCATGGCAGGAGCGGTGTTTGTGGAAATTATTTTCGGGTGGAAAGGCTTGGGTGTGGTAATGCTGGATGGATTGAATAAAAATGATTTACCGGTAGTAATGGGGGCTGTGTTATTAGTTTCGGTTATATTTGTTGCGATAAGCATTGCAGTTGATTTTATTTACGCGCTAATTGACCCGAGGGTGAAAGTTTATTAAAAAATAAAACAATGAGAAAGAAAATAGTAGCAGGAAACTGGAAAATGAATAACACCCTGCAAGAGGGGCTGGCGCTGACATTTCGCATTATTGATTTACTGAAAGAAAAGCCGGTGCCGGATGTGAAAGTAATTGTTGCACCACCCTTCACTTCGTTGCATCCTATATGCGAATTGATTAATAAAGAAGGCTATGTTCATCTTGCCGCACAGGATTGTCATCAGGAGAAATCTGGCGCTTTTACAGGCGAAGTTTCTTCTGATATGCTTTTTGATTTGGGTGTTAAATATGTAATTCTGGGACATTCAGAACGCAGACAATATTTTAATGAAACGGATGCTCAGGTGCTTGCAAAAGCAGAAGCAGCGCTGGATGTAGGGCTTCGCCCGATAATATGCTGCGGTGAAACATTGGAACAACGCAACAAGGGGAAACATTTTGCAGCTGTAAAAAAGCAGCTCAAAAATTCGTTACTTAAAATTAATCCTGCCGAAATTGCTCACGTTATTATTGCCTATGAACCGGTTTGGGCAATAGGCACCGGAGAAAATGCAACCCCGGAACAGGCGCAGGAAATGCATGCTTTTATCCGCAGCCTTGTTAAGAGGAAATTCAAAAAGGAAGCAGCAAATACAATTTCCATTCTTTATGGAGGAAGTTGCAACTCTAAAAACGCAAAAGAAATTTTCAGCCAACCCGATATTGATGGTGGACTGATTGGTGGCGCTTCGCTTAAAGCTGAAGAGTTTGTAGCGATTGTGAGGGCTGTTTAGTAAACCCTGAATTATTTATTGAACCGGTTTGACTTCTGAAAAGAATCCTACTTGCTGCAAAGTTGCCTTGTCAGGGCGAATGATGTAGAAAATCTTTTTATCAATCAAGGGCATTTTTCCTGTAAACTGATAATTGAAATTATAGCCAATAATGGCGAATTGCTCACTGTGTTTTTCATAAGCATCCATAATTAAAGGAATGTTTTCCGGTGTGCGGCAGCGGTCTTTTCTGCCAACTGCAATCAGTTCATTGCGCGTCATGTAATTCAACTGGTACTGCAGAAATTCATTGGTGGTATAAACATATTTTACATTTTCTCTTTTCAACAATTGAATTAATTTCTCCATCACTTTTGTATCGTTTACTATAACCTTATCAACCTTGGTAAGCGACATGTTTACAAAAGAAAAATTACGGAGGTTTGACATGCAGAAAACTCCGGTGAGTATAAGCGCTGAGAAACTAATGATAAATATTTTTTTTATTTTTTCGTTCTCGTTTTCGCTGAAAATAGCCACCATCATAAATAATGCAAAACCCAGAAAGGGTAGGAGATAGCGTGGTTCAGATTTTACTGCAAAACCCGAAAGTGAAAAGAGGGAAGAGAGTAAAAAAATAAAACTCAATTCAATTTTCTTAGTTTGGTAAAGCCGGTAAATTAAGAACCCTGCACAGGCTGTAAACAGCAGTAAAAAAAGTTTTGAATAAAAATAATTTCCGGGCTCATATACGGTTGATAAAAAGTAATTACCGCCTAAACTTTCAACCAACAGGTCGGGGAGTTTTTTTATGATATTAATATCAAATAACCGAGCCATCACATTCGGTTGCGGGGTATTCCATGCAACGTATGCAGTTGTTTTAGCTTCATGAAAAAACAGATAAGGTGCAGCTGCACCGAGTACAGTCATTCCTGCAGATTTCAGATAATCAGTAATCGTGTATTTTGAGGTGAAGAAAAAATAGAGAATAACAGGTAAAATTCCGGGAAGCCACAAAGGTTGTGCTTCGTAAATAATTACAAGAAATGCGCCTGTAATCAACCATAGCCAGGGTTTTATTTTTCCTGAGTTTTTTACTAATAAAAACAAAGTAAGTGAGGTGAAGAAGAAACTTGTTAAGTAACCACCTCTTGCTTTCATGGACCATACGAGCCAGGTCGGAGAGAATATTAAAACTGCAATAACTAACAGGATTGTGAGGTTTTTTTCTTTCAATATTTTGTTGAATGAAAGCGCAATAAATATAACCGATGTTGTCCAGAGAATGAGCATTGGAATTTTTATGGCAAGCATGGATGTTTTGAAAAAAATAATTCCGATGCTTATCAATCCGGCTTCAAGAATTGAAAGCCCGTAGTTCTGTCCGTAGAAATAAACGGGGAGTTTTCCGTTTAAAATATCTATTCCCATTAAGCCCAGAATGGCTTCGTCACCATCAAAGAAAAAGATATTTGTATTGATAAACGCTAAACGTGTTATGAGAGATAGTATAGCTACAAAAAGAATGATTTTAACAGTTAAGTTTTTTGTAATCATAGTTGAAGGTTTATCCGAAACCTGCTTGTCGGCAGGCAGGCAAACATAATAATACTTTCGGTTTATTATCTTTAAATTGAAATAGCAGATTACACTTTTATCCCAGAAATCCACTTACATTTGAAAAACAATTTTCAGCAAATTTATTTTGGATTATATTCTTCTTTCGTGCAAAATAACACCTCTTATTCCCGGAGTGGAAATAATTACAGCAGAGCTTGCTGATAAAGGATTTGATAGTTTTGAAGAAACTGCAGAAGGCATTAACGCCTACATTCCTGCAAAAGATTTTGATGAAGAAAAAGTAAATGCTGTTTTCTCATCTGCTGCAACTATTTCAGTTGAATACAAGCAGCAATTAATTCCCGCACAAAACTGGAACGCAGTATGGGAAAGCAATTTTGAACCTGTTATTATTGACAACAGATGTTCGGTGCGTGCGCCTTTTCATAAGAAACCTGAAGGCGTGGTATTTGATTTGGTTATTGAACCGAAAATGTCATTCGGAACAGCGCATCACGAAACCACTTCACAGATGATTTCTTATTTATTGAAAACAGATGTAAAAGGTAAAGATGTGTTAGACATGGGTTGCGGAACTGCAGTGCTGGCAATACTTGCAGGCATGAAAGGCGCGAAAAATATTACAGCAATTGATATTGATGAATGGCCGGTGAACAATGCTAAAGAAAATTCAGTGAACAATAATTTACCTCAAATTGAAGTTATAATGGGAGGAGCTGAATTGTTGGGCAAAAAAACTTTTGATGTGATATTAGCAAACATAAACCGTAATGTCCTTTTAGCTGATATTCCGACATATTCAGGTGTTATGAACAAAAACGGAATATTATTTTTGAGCGGATTTTACAAAGAAGATTTAGAACAAATTACCAACACTGCATTAAAAAATGGTTTGGAATTTGTTTCTTGCACAACTAAAAATAACTGGACTGCAGCACAGTTTCAAAAAAAATAAATTC
>CAMDBK010000060.1 GCA_945889235.1 Chitinophaga pinensis | reverse complement strand
AGATAGGTTTTCATACGGCTAAAGTAAATAAATCTATCTTTGTTGATAAGTGATTTAAAACTTGTGTAACTACTAAATCTTCATCTGCGTATCTCTCAGCGTTTTTTATTTGAACCTAAATTTACTTAAATCCATGATGTCAAAACTTTCACTTTCAATTGTATCAATTCTTTTTTTTCCGGTCTTATTATTTGCCAACTGTGACCCTTCGTTTACTATGAGTGTAGGCGGAAACAATATCAGCGGACAAGGCGACACTATTTGTGTTGGTGTTGTTATTGATTTTACCAATACTTCAGACCTTATGGGTGGCGAAAATCCAACATTCACGCAATGGAGTTTTGGTGACGCTTCGCCTCTTGATATAAATGAGAATGCTTCGCACAGCTACACTCAAGCCGGCATGTATGTGATAACTTACACCATTGCATCGCCAAGTTGTACAGGACTAATTTATCAAGACAGCGTTTACGTTATTGCTGCACCAGGCCTGCAATCCGGTGCAAGCGATGCAACCTGTTTTGGCGTTTGTGATGGCACTGCCAATGTTAATATTACCGGTTCGCATACTAACTATCATGTTATGTGGGACGACCCCGACATGCAGACAACCACAACTGCCTTTAATCTTTGTGCCGGTTCTTATGTGGCAACTGCGAGTGATGATTACGGCTGTTCAACTTTTTTA
This sequence comes from Chitinophaga pinensis, assembly GCA_945889235.1. Classification (GTDB taxonomy): domain Bacteria; phylum Bacteroidota; class Bacteroidia; order SXHM01; family SXHM01; genus SXHM01. Next base: position 11,766 of record CAMDBK010000060.1, on the reverse strand, counting down.
AATGAAATTATTGTAAACGAACCGGAGGAAATGACAGTAGATGTGGTATCACCTGTTTTTATATGCATGGGCGATAATCCTTACCAAATTCAGACTACTGTAACCGGAGGAACAAGTCCTTATTATTTTACCTGGAACCCCGGAATAAGTGCGGGACTGGATGACGCAAGTTCTGATAGTCCTACGTTAACGCCCAACAATAATTCGTTTACAACCTTTACCGTTTCGGTTACTGATGAGAATGGTTGCCCGCCTGTAGAAGCTTATGTAGAGGTGAAGAAGAGAGAGGCAACTATTTTAGGAGCAATTATAGATGAGGGTTCGGGGTCAGCTATGGCTGCCATAATAACCCTTTACAAAGTTGATACAGATAATCAGCGATGGATTACTTTAGATGTAGATACAACCTTTGACGGAAATTATATGTTTGATTCTATTCCAGTGGGTATTGATGTTATTATTTATGCAAGACCATTGATGACGCCTTCCCAAAACCTGCCAATGTATCACGGTTTTCCTAATGATACTGCTGACTGGCAAGGGGCTATTCAAATACCGCTTACCTGCGGTTTGGTTTTGCCCGGAAAAAATATTGTTCTGCCTCATGTTAATGATCTTATAGGCGATTGCACATTTCAAGGCTTTGTTTATTTGGTTTCAACAGGTAAAACACAGACTGAAGACCCAATTCCTTTAATTGATGTGGTGGTAAAGAAAACTCCTCCCGGAAATGCCATTGCCTTTACGCAAACCGAAACTAATGCTGGCGGATTTGAAGGAAGATTTACCTTTAATAACATAGAGCCAATTCTACCCGATACGGTTTATACATTTACAGTAAATATTCCGGGATTGAACATGTTAACCAATTATGAAATTAGCGTTGATATTGATGATTTATTGTTTGACGAACTGAACTTTTATGTGGATACTACATCAGGAACAGGAGGAATATGGACTGAAAATCCACTTGGTGTTAACCCTATAAAACGTGAGCGCACCGAGATGCTTGCTTACCCCAACCCGTTCAGTGATAATTGTGAACTGCGTTTCCCGAATACAGAAAACGGAACATTTAGCTTTACCTTGTTTGATGTTACAGGCAAACTGATTATAAGTGAAGAGGAACAAGAAGGCAATACCTATCTAATGAAAACCCAAAACCTTGACCAGGGCGTTTATATTGCCGAGGTAAGAACTGCTGATGAGGTATTCCGCACACGGGTACTGAAAAAGTAATCCGCTGAATTTTTTTTAAATCAATAAACCCTTGCCTATACGGCAGGGGTTTGTTGTTTTCCCCAATTGGGTATTGGATTGGCAAGACATTGTTTAAGTAATTCTTTTGCTGCTGTGGTTAATAAAAAGCGCTGAAAACCGTCACGCATAATCAATCCGCGTTTGGTAAGCGCCATAATACTTTTAGATAAGCCGCCTTCTGAAAGACCTGTAAGCTTCCTCAACTCGGGATGGCTGCCCCCGCCTTTGTTGTGGAAATGAATGAGCATAATTGCATGACTGCGTAAACTGGATTTCTTTACCCTAATGTGTGCTCCGCTGTTTAGTTTTTCGCGGATAGTTAAAACGATGTTACCCTCAGGCTCTATTTTTTCGGGAAGGGCTGGCAAAATGTCTTTCCTTCCGTTCCCGGTTTCTGCAACGGAAGAACTGAGGTCTTTTCTTCCATTCATGTTTTCTGCATTGGAAGAACTAAGGTCTGTTGTTCCACTTCCGTTTTCCATAACGGAAGAACTTCCGTTAGTTATTCCACTCTCATTTTCTACATCGGAATAACCGGGCTCAGGAGATGCGTTTCCGGTTTTTAGAGCGGCATTTTCGCGCTTTAAATACTCGTTGGCGGTTAATAATGCCTCTAACATGCGGTTAAGACGGGCGTTTTCTATTTTAAGAGCTGTTAATTCGGTTTCGTTCATGGCACTGAATTTTTCTGTAAAAATAAAAAATAGGGTATAACCTGCCGGCATGCCGGCAGGTTATACCCATGTTGTTTGTTCTTCCCCCTCCCTCAATTTATTAAGTCCTTTCCAGAATAATTAAACCTATGTTCGGTAATTGTTTTGCGGTCGTAAAACTCAACAATTCCTGTGCTTATATCATACATTCCGCCAGCTAAAACTACTTCGCCTTTTTTTACAAGCTCTTTTATAACCGGGCTGTTTTCAATAATCTCAGCCATAGTATTCAACACATTTTCAGCAGCCACACTTTCAATAAAATTAATATCAACAAAAGCTTCATCAGGTTTAAACTTCTTTAGTTTTTCAATACTGGGTTTTATCTTATCCAGTATTCCGTTCAGGTTGCCAAGCCTTACACCTGAACAGGCGCCTTTAATTGCCCCGCAATTACTGTGTCCCAGTACCATAATAAGTTTTGCACCGGCTATTTTGGTTGCAAACTCCATGCTTCCCAATATATCCTTGTTTAAAATATTACCTGCTATTCTTATACTGAAAATATCGCCCAGTCCCTGGTCAAAAATAAGTTCGGCAGAGGTGCGTGAATCTATACAACTGAGTACTGCGGCAAAAGGATGCTGCTCCTCTGAGGTTTCATTTACCTGGGTAAGGTAGTCACGGTCTCTTTTCAGGTTTTGCACAAAACGGTTGTTACCCTCTTTCAACAGGTTCAGGGCTTGCAGTGGCGAAACCATTTCCTTTATATTCCGCAGTTGCACGGCAGGAAGATTTCCCTCAAGAGTAAGGTTTATAGTCAACAGTGAACCCACAACCTCCACCTTAATATTGCGGGCTTTGGCACTTATCTGAAAGTCGCGGATAATCTCCAGCACATCATAATGAATATTGCGGGAACGTGAAGCATTAACAACCACTTTTGAATCAGGCGGGAAGCTTCCGAGTATTTCCATAATCTTACCGCGGTTAAGAAACGAAACTTCTTCAGAGAAATTTACCTTATAAAAGCCCTGCACCTTGTCAAACTCATTCTGCACAATATGAAAAGGATTGCGGATATGATGACTGAGAATAAAAACGATAGCAGCACCAAGTCCTATACCAATTCCTATCAAAAGGTCAGTAAATATAATGCCGATAATAGTTACCATAAAGGGAATAAACTGTTCCCATCCCAGTTTGTACATTTCGCGAAACAGAGATGGCTTGGTTAATTTATAACCCACCAGCAACAGTATGCAAGCCAGCGTTGCCATAGGTATTTTATTCATAAGCGAGGCAATGGTTACTATACTCAACAGTAATAACACCCCGTGAATGATGGCTGCCATTTTTGTTTTTCCGCCAAAGGCAATATTGGTAGAACTGCGCACAATTACCTGTGTAACGGGTAATCCGCCAATTAAGCCCGAAATAATATTACCCAGCCCCTGCGCTTTCAGTTCACGGTTAACGGGCGTTACCCGTTTCTGAGGGTCTAACTTATCAGCAGCCTCAACACTCAGCAAGGTTTCAATACTTGCCACTACAGCTATTAAAAGAGCAATACTGTAAATGCGAGGATTACCCAGTTGTGTAAAATCAGGGAAGGTGAAAAAACTAAAGAAATCACCAATGCTGCGTGCAACCGGTAAACTTACTACATGCTCTTCGCCAAGGCTTAAATACGGAAAGCGGGAACTGAAAACTATATTAAGCAGGATGCCCGCAATAACAGCTACCAGTGGTCCCTGCAACAGCATAAAAATCCGATGTTTTGTTATCAGCACCTTTTCCCATACAATAAGTATAGCCAGTGAAATAACAGAAATAACAATGGCCCCTGCTGATGTATATTGCATGGAATTCAAAATCTCTGAAAATGTATTTTGTTTGTCGGGTTGTTCAAAAGCCATGTCGCCTTCATAATCTGCATCGTAGCCAAGAAGATGCGGTATCTGCTTCAGAATAATCAGTATTCCAATTGCACTTAGCATGCCTTTAATAACCGATGAGGGAAAATAATAGGCAATGGTTCCTGCTTTAAGAAAACCGGCAATGAGTTGAAATACTCCGGCAATAACTACAGCAAGCAAAAAGCTTTCCCATGAACCGCCCAACTGCGCAAGAGATGTAAACACAATAACAGCAAGACCCGCTGCCGGTCCACTTACCCCAAGCGCAGAACCACTGGCAGCACCAACTAATATACCACCCACAATACCGGCAATAATTCCCGAGAACAGGGGCGCCCCCGAAGCAAGGGCAATGCCCAGACAAAGCGGAACAGCAACAAAAAATACAACAAGACCTGCGGGCAGGTCATATCGTATAGTTTTAAAAATATCTTTCATATATGAGTTAAAATATAGCAGTTAATAAATGCTACCTTTTCAGGTAAATTATAAAATTGTAATTGGAAAATTAGCAGAACCGGATGCTGCTAATTAGTAAGATTATTTATTGAAAAATAATCAGGAAATAAATTGTTCGGGAGGCAGAAAAGGACAGGAAAGATAGACCTGCGGTTTAATATTTTCTGAAGTTTTATAAAGGTTCAGTGAGGAGCCACCAATCAACAGGAATGAAATTGCACTGTGAAAAAACTCAGTATCATTTTCATACACATCTTTGCATTCTTTTTCACTTTCCTGTTCTGAAGTTTCATTTTCAGTACAATCCATAGTTAAGAATGAATACTTTTCCCAATCAGTAACGAGCATTGTAAACACCCCTGATGCTTTTGCAACAAGCAACAGACTGAAAAAAATTAAGAAACAAAATTTAAACTGATTTTTCACTTTACAATCGGGGTGCAAAGCTATAGATAAAAAGTAAAAAAAGAAGTAAGCCTGATTTTACTTTTTTATTTTCTCCAACTCGGCAGCAATCCCTTCCAGTTCCTTATACCATGCTTTTCCAAACTTGCGGATAAGAGGTTCTTTCAGAAATTTGTAAACAGGAACATTCAGCTTTTCGCCACAACCCAGAGCGGGTTTACATACGCTCCATTTCTCGTAGTTAAGGGCAAGGTAGCTTTTCATGTCCTTTATGCGGATAGGGTAGAGGTGACATGAAACGGGTTTCTTGAAATCAATCTTGCCGGCACGGTTTGCCATTTCAATGGCGCACTTAGCTATTTTGTTTTCGTCAAATGTAACGTAAGCGCAGTGTTTGTTTTTGGTATTAAGCGGTGTTTCCAGTTCGTTGGCAAAGTTCTTTACCCATTTACCTTTACGCTCAATGGTTTTTATGCCGGTGGCATTCATAAACGGTTTTACCTGCTCATAAATCTTGTCAAGGATGAGGGCTTCTTCCTCGTCAATGGGTGCGCCCGCCTCACCTTCAACACAACAGGCACCTTTGCAGGCGCTAAGGTCACACACAAACTTTTTTGCCAGCACTTCATCACTGACTAAGGTATCTTTAACGGCAATCATAGAATAGTATTTCGAATTTTAAATTTTAAATTGCGGATTAATCAGTAATTCGCACCCGATAGTTATCGGGTTTAAAATTCGCATTCCGCAATGCTACAAAAATGCCTATAATTTTTTTACATTTGCAGCCTTAATTCAAAAATATATCATGAAGAAAGTATTACTTCTCCTTACAATTATCAATTATCAATTATCAATTATCAATTCTTATGCGCAATGTCCTTCTTGCCAGATAGACAATCAGTGCGGTGTGGGAATAAACCCCGTTGCGCCTACGCTGTGCCCATCGGTATTGCCCAATGCCACACAAAACGTTCCTTACGATCAGGACTTAACCTTTTTTATGCCCCGCAACTTTGTTGATCAGGGAAGCGGACAAAATGTTACCCTCAACGCAATTACCGTTACCCAGATTGTAGGTATGCCTGCCGGTTTGACTTACAGTTGCGACCAGCCCGGCTGCGCTTATACTGTAACTGCTGATTCACGCGGTTGTGTAAAAATATGTGGTACGCCTACCGTACCCGGAAACTACAACGTAATAGTTTCGGTGGTGGCTAACGTTACTACACCTATAGGAACCATTAACAATCCTGCCAGCTTTACCTTGTTCCTTATTGTTGACCCGGCACCGGGTGGCAATCCTTACTTTGGGTTTAACCCGCCATCGGGTTGCGGAAGTATTGATGTTACCTACGAGGGTTATCTTGATTTTTCACCTAACCAGGTTACACACTATGCATGGAATTTTGATAACGGAAATACAAGCACGGCTCAAAATCCTCCTGTTCAGAGTTACACTATTCCGGGCGATTATTACCCGAGCTTAATTACTACCGTTTATAATTATGTATTGACTAATGTAACGGTTACTGCCTCAGGTTCGGGATGGTGCGGTGATATTGAAGAGGTAAGTTTGTTTGGAGTTTGTCAGGGTTCACCCGATTTGTATTTCTTGTTTACTAACGGATCACAAAACTATACCTCTTCTGCCGGAAGCAACAACCTTTCCAACTCATGGTCAAACCTTGGACTTGTACTTGAAAACCCTTCGTTTTCACTAAACTTCTGGGATCAGGATGGAACTTCTCAGAACGATAATCTTGGAGTTTTTCCAACATATGCTAACGCAGCAGGAACTTTTAACTTTACTACTCCCGAAACCTTCGGAACCTACACCATTGCCTTGGCAGTTGACACTGTTTACAGCGTAACCGATACAATAACGGTGTATGCAAATCCTCCCGTTCCCCCAATGTATGCTACTCCTAACGACAGCGTTTGTCTGGGTGATTCATTATTACTTACAACCGACCCGGGTCCTTATACCTATCAGTGGTCGCAGAGCCAGACCTTTATCTCAGACAGCGAAGCAGTTTGGGTAAGCGTTCCCGGCCCTACAGGCTATTATAATTTGTTGATTACAGATACTACTACCTTCTGTCTTAACCGCGCTGATTCAATCCGCGTTCAGTTTGTCAATGACCCAGCTCAGCCTTTTATTACGTTCAATCCTTCATTGAATGCCTTGCAGATAACCAATAACAATAGCGGCTTATACGATGTGCAATGGTATAATAACGGAGTGCTGGTAACTGATTCAACCAACAATACACTGGGCGGACAAACCACTTCAGGTCCATATACCGCAACCTTTACAAACTCTACGGGATGCCAGAGTGAATCATTTCCTTTTACGCTTTGTTTAGCCGGTGGAATTGCTTCCGTTTCAAAAGATACACTTTGCTGTGGCGACCTTGCCGTTGTACTTTCTGAAGGCTTTGTTGCCAGTCAGGGTTTTAATGTGGCATGGGCGGTAACACCTTCTTCGTTTGGTCCGGTAAGTAATCAGGCGCAGGCTACCAACGCCAATAATGCAGGCTATGTTTATCCCGGATTAAATGACTCATCGTATTCTTACCAACGCCTGTGTGCCAATCTTGAAGACAGCTTAGAAGAAGGCTGGTATTTCATCACACCGTTTATTGCCGAAGCTGCCAACATTACCCCGGTAGTTTGGGATACTTTAACTGCTGACTGCCGCCCAAGCATGGTTATATGCCCTGTTATTACAGGCGACAGCGGATGGGCACTTGACCCGCTGGTGTTTATTTTCCCTGACGGAACTTCATTCAATGTAAACGACCAATACCTGCCCGGAACACACATTACTATAACACAGCAGTTGATTAGTATATTGCCCGGTGGAACGCTGCCTTGTATTCCGTTGACATCACTTTTTCCGGGTGACCCTAACGGAACATGGATTATATCGGCAACCAATATAGGAGTGGGTGCTGTTACTGTAAACGTTCCACCTTTCCAGATTATTAATTATGCCGATAGTTGCAGCCTTATTACCGAAGACCAGGCTTATAACTTAGATGCGATTACCATAACTGTTGCAGCGGGTGGAACAGAGTCGGTTCAGTTGGTGGTGCCACCGGTACCGGGTGAGTTTCCTGCCATTGTTGAATCATGTTCAGGCTTTGGTCAGCGTGATTCTATTTACCTCAAAAACTGTTTTGCAGATTTAACCTGCACACTTTCCATTGACTCGGTTCAGGGACAAAATGTAACTGTTTTTGATGGTTCAAACGGATTTCTTGATGTTGAAATCAGCGGAGCAACTCCGCCTTTTTCTATTCACTGGAATAACGGTGCAACCACGGAAGACTTATTTAATATAGCAGCAGGCACATACACTATTATTGTTGAAGACGCTATTTGTTCCGATACACTGGTACTAACTATAACCCAGCCGCCAAACGGTATTGAAGAAAACGGAACACCGGGCTTTAACCTGTTGCAGAATATTCCCAACCCGTTTAACAGCAGCACCATTATCAATTTTGTTTCGGATATGCCGGGTGATTATGTGTTGAATGTAACCACCATTGAAGGCAAGCTTTTAGAAACACGTCAGGTACAGGCTTCAGCAGGGTTTAATAAAATTGAATTCTTTACAGGCAACCTTCCTGCGGGAGTTTATTTCTATACCTTGAGTAATAAAGAAGTAAGAGCTACGAGGAGAATGATGGTAGCCAAAGAGTAATACCACCCCCCTTACCCCCTCCTTGAAAAAAGGAGGGGGAGTAAAACAACCCTTGCAATTTTTTGCAGGGGTTGTTTGTTTTTAATAGTTTTGTTTACCAACTGAGCGAAGCGATCTCTTTGATTCCTTTAAAAAAACAAATAGTAATATCAAAAAACAACCAAAATCATGAAGAAATATATACTTCTTACCGTAGCACTTTTTGCTTTTACAGCTTCGTTTTCGCAAACACATTTCTACACCACCTTTGGCTATAACCTTGGTTATGCAAAGATGGGCGGGCTTAACTATGTGGTGGGCCGTTACAACGAAACCAGAAGCTAGCTGACCAAGCCAATGGGTAACTTTACATTTCCAAATGGTTTTTGTGCTTCGCTTGGAGGAAGCAGCAGAAAACTGATGTTTGATTTAACCTGGGTGGGGCGGCACATGACACGCAGCGCAAGTGGAATGCAACCCAACGGAGTTGAAGGAAGCAGAGAGTTGAAATGGAGAATGAATTCCTTTAACGTAGGTTTTGGTGTTGCACTTGGTCAAACCCGTAAGTTAAGAGTAAACCTCGGACTATCATTTGACTTCGGGTATGAACGGATATTTACACGCGTTGGTCAAAACGGTGTTTTTGATCCTGCAGAATTTCAGGAGATACAGAAAAACCTGCTGGTAGGAAGTACGATTTTTGTGCAGATTATTCTCTCCACTGAAAATCTTCCGGGTGGTATTTTTATCCGTCCATATTTCCAGTTCCCTTACCTTAAAACCGATATTTACAGAGTTAACGAAGAAATAAATCCAAATACTTTTTTCAACGACCCGGTAGATAACGATACCTATAGCTGGAACACAGGTGTGCAATTACAGATTGGGCTTTTTCGCAGAAGCAGTAATTAAGCTTCTTCTTTCTTTGTAAAGAAATACATCCATATAATACGTGAAAGGCGGAAGTTGGTAAACCAGAATACCAGCAGCGTAAGTGCAATTAATCCTATTACACGGAAGTCGTAATTGCCAGGCATAAAAAACTCCCATAAAAGAAAAACAAGTATTCCTTCGCTTACCGTAATTGCATAACTCACAAACATAGCCCCGAAGAAATAACCGGGCTCGCGTTCAAACTTATGATTGCAATGCGGACAGGTTACATTCATCACCGGAGCTTTGAATTTAAGTAAGCTACCTTTATCGGAGAAGATATCACCCGTTTCGCATTTGGGGCATTTGCCTTTGAGGAGTGAAAGTATTCGGTTTGAACTCATGCTATCTGAAACAATTTGACGCACATAAAGTTCAGCATTTATATTCAATGCTAAACAGAATTCTCTATTTTTACCCTATAAATTATGAGCAGTATGAAATCAAAAACACTTGTCCTCTTCTTCCTTGTTTTATTAAATTTATCAATAAAAGCAGATGAAGTAAAACTGGATTCAAAAGTGAATGAAGTTACTATATACCATTCAGGAGCTTTGGTTAACCGCACTGCCACTGTTAAACTTTCTTCCGGTGTTTCTGAATTGGTGATAGAGAATGTTTCTTCCAAGTTATTGCTGAGTACACTTAAAATCAATAACAAGGAGATAACTATCCTCAATAAATCCATTGTAAAAAAGCTGACCAAAGAAGAGTTGAACCAATTACTCGACAGTAAAGACGCATTGCAAAACCAGTTAGCTTTGCTTGAGTTGAAATACAAAGAACCAACATTTGTTAAAGAAGTTCCTGACCTTGAAAAGATGCTGGAATATTATTCCTCCAAAATTCTTGAAATAAAACGCGACTTGCGTGATGTTGAAAAAAGACTGGACGAATCAAAGAAGCTGGAACAAATACAATTAGAAAACGACAACGCTGCCATTCTTAAGATACTTGTTTCCCTGGAAAAAGACATGAACACTTCGTTGAGTATACAATACCTGGTGGGTGGAATAGGATGGAGCCCGGGCTATGAAATTATAGTGAACGACCTTGCCGAAAACAAAATTGAAGTAAAGTATCTGGCGCGCGTAATGAGCCAAACGGGCGAGAACTGGACCGATATAAAAGTAAAATTATCTTCATCCTTTCCCTTGGATTCACCTACCGAGCTTCCCAAGCCCGCTGAGCCCTGGACACTTTCGGGTGGACAACGCTCGTACTACAACGAGCCCTACGGTAATCAACAGCAGCAAAAGAATGCTACACAGAACAAAGAAGACATTGCACAACTGGAAGGTGTTGCTTATGAAGATATCAATATTCCATCGTACCTGAAATTGCGGATACTGAAAGGGTTTTATTCGATTAAACCGAACAGTACCGTTTTCTCTTTTCCCATTATGACAGTGGACTTACCTGCTACGTTCTACTATTATGCTTTTCCTGTTCTGGATCCCGAAGCCTACCTGGTGGCGCAGGTTACAGGATGGGATACTTTAGGGTTTGTTGATGGAGTTGCTAACGTAACTTTCAAAAATAACGAGATAGGTAAATCATCAATCGGTTTCAGCGAATTTACCGATACCTTGTTATTACCCGTAGGAAAAGATAACACTGTATATGTAAACCGCAAAGAAATTGCCAACCAAACCTTCAGCAAAGAATCGGGCATAGGTAAAAAAATTAAAGATAAAATTGCATTTGAATATGAGTTGAGAAACAATACTTCGGTTCCGGTTGAACTTCATTTGCTCGAACAGGTTCCTATTTCGCAGACAAAGGCAGCAGCGGTGGATATCCAAAACCTTTCGGGCGGAAAGTTTGATGAAGAAGTGGGTGAAATTACCTGGCAGATGAAACTGGACCCGGGTAAAACAGTGAAGAAAGAACTGGTGTTTGAAATAGAACGCGAATCAAAAGGCTTTTACTCACCGGCAAAGCAAAAATACAGGTCGGTAAGCGCACCAAAATTTTAGTTTATTTCTGTGTAATTCACCACAAAATAATACTTACGTATCGGCAGCAGTTACCATCCAACGAAATACAGTTCTCTACAAAACATAAAACCCTACTTTTACCTGCGTTTAAAATGTTTGAATGAATACAAAACGACTTCTTGTTCTTGTTGTAATACTTTGTTTCATTGCTGCCATGTCCGTTTTCAGTCTGGGACAAAATCAGGTATCAGCACGTTTCCACACAGAAGAAGAACTCCGCGCTTTTCGTGACCACAGCCGCGCACCGATAGACGAGGGCGATTACTTTCTCAACTCCTTCCGTTGCAGCGGATGCCACGGAAGAGATTCGTCAGGCAATGCCAATGTAAACGAAGCAGGCGATGATGTAAACCTCTATGATCACTGGCAACCCAGCATGATGGCCAACAGCGCACGAGATCCCTTGTGGCGCGCCAAAGTAAGTCAGGAAATAACAACTAACC
>CAMDBK010000059.1 GCA_945889235.1 Chitinophaga pinensis | reverse complement strand
AAAAATTACATACCGGTTTGGTCTGTAGTGATAATTGCGCTGGTTCCGATTAGTATTGAAGCAGCTACTAGAATGGTAGAGATGGTGGCGATCATGGTGTTTTGTTTTTTAAGAGTTAATAATTGATTGTTTTAAAAATTACATACCGGTTTGGTCTGTAGTGATAATTGCGCTGGTTCCGATTAGTATTGAAGCAGCTACTAGGATGGTGGAGATTGTTGCGATCATGGTGTTTTTGTTTTTTTAGTTTGTAAAATTTTTATGGGTGCTTATAGATTTTTGGTTACGCTTTAGTTTGGTCGTTTATCGAATAGGATGTAACTTGTGTCCGATTATTCAGGAAAAATTCTTATAGTAAAATCAGGCTGAAACCCACGATGCGAGAGGAAACCCTGCAACATCTGAAGCACATTGTTACCGCACTCAACAAAAACGAGAAAGATGTTCTTGTTGAGTATATCAAGGCATTTGACACCCGCTCGGGTGGCTACAAGCCGAAGACTCTTATTATTTTAGACTTGTTGTTGAAAAACGATGATTTGTCGAAAGTGAATACGTATTTGAAGAAGAAATTCGGGGCTAAGTCGGAAGACGCACTGCGGATGATGATGTATCGCCTGAAAGAAAAAATAGGCGAAAGTTTACTGCTGGATGTAAACATTATGCGCGAGGGCGCTTATGAAGAAGTTTCGCAGGCAAGAGCAATTATTGCGCGGAAAAAAATTATTGCACTCATCTATATTTCGCGGGGTATTCCTCAGGAAACGCTTGACATCTGGGATAAGATTATTGAAATGGCCAAGAAGTTTGAGTTCTATAATGAATTAATAGAAGCGCTGATGTATAAGCAGCAACACCTTGGTATAAGGCAGGGAAAAAAAGCTTACAATAAGTTTACAGAAGAAATTAATTTTTATGAAGTAACCCGTATTGCGGTTAACAACGCAGTAAAAGCTTTTTATGAAGTCTCCATGAACTATGGCTTTAAAGGATTGAACAGAAATGTTCCCGATCCTGCGTATGTAACTTTCCTGGAAGAAAAACTTTCGCTGCTGCGGAAAGATTTTGAAAACACATCCTCGGCATTGGTCGGGTACTATTATTATCTTATAAGTATAGAGTACAACCAGGTGCTGCGTTTTGGTAAACGTGCCAGCCAGTTTTGTAATTATCTGGTGGAACTGGTAAAAAACAATCCTTCCATCAATTTGAAAATTCGTTTGGGTACTGCTTACCTTAATTATAGTCAGAACGAATTATTCAATTATGAATTCAGTACTGCACTCGAAAATGCAAAGCTGGGAACCAAATGTTTTAAAACCGGTTCCTTCAATTATAACAACGGGCTTGAGATTGAATTCTGGGCAAATTTTTATCATGGAAAAATAAACGATGCTGCAAGCGTAATGGAAACGCTTATACAAAGCGCTAAAACCGAACGTAACGAATTTGAGCTGGCAAAAAGAAATTACCTGCTCGCCTGCACATACTTTGCACAAAAGCAATTTATCAAAGCCAATCGCACACTGCAATTCACATCGTCAGCTGAGAAAGACAAGGAAGGCTGGAATATCGGCATGCGAATTTTCAATATCATGAATACCATTGAAAACGCGCAATTCGATCAGGTTGATTTACTGATTATGAATTTACGGCAGTTTATGAAAGAAGCCCTGAAACTGAAATTTGTTCCTGAACGCGATAAAATTATTCTGGATATTTTGCTTGAACTGCGCAAACAAGGTTATGATTTTGAAAAAGTATTCAAAACAAAACATCATGAATTAGAACAGCTCGCTAATCCAAAAGGCAATCGTGTATGGGAAATTCAATCACCGGAATTAATCGCATTCCACCGCTGGGTGGCTGCAAAGGCAAAAGAAAAATTTTATGAACCTGAATATAAGCCGAAGGTGGTGCACAGCTTATCGTAATTAGTTACAGGTACAAACCTGATTTTCTTTAGTAACAGAATTCAGTGTTATAACTGTATCGCAAACTGAAAATTCCATTCTTATTTTTTCACTTTTATTATCAAGCAAATAAAGTTTGCAGGGATTTTTATGTACGTTACTTTCTTTAAAATTTACTTCTGAAGATTTTATAAAAGAAGAAAGGCTGTCTTTATTCATACTCAGGCATTCAAGCTGACAACTTGCTTTATCAGAAAGCAAAGGCTTTCTCACTATTATTTCAGTTTTTACACGTTCACCCGGCATCCAGAAATCAAAACTTCTGCCACGCATCAGTAAAAAAAAAATAAACACAGCACCAATGGTGAAGCCTGTTATGTAAAAGAAAATTCGTTTAACCAATTGAGAAGAAATTTAGAATGCTGCCATCAGCAACTCAATATCCTTGTAAGGAATTTTGTAAGTGTCGCCAAGGAATTTGTTAGTGAGAATACCATTATAAAGATAAATGCCGTGGCGCAAACCAGGATTATTGCGAATCATATTTTTCATTCCTCCGCTTTCGCCAACATTTAGCAACATTGGTGCAAAAATATTACTCAACGCCTGCGAAGCTGTTTGTGCCACACGCGATGCAATATTAGGAACGCAGTAATGTGTAACGCCATGTTTAATAAAAACAGGATCGGCATGACTGGTAACACGTGATGTTTCAAAACAACCGCCCTGATCAATACACACATCAATTACTACTGAACCTTCCTGCATATCGCTAACCATTTGTTCTGTTATAAGGCAAGGAGTTTTTCCTGATTTAGAACGGATGGCACCAATAACAACATCGGCACGCATCAACGCTTTTGCAAGAATTTTCGGTTGAATAATAGATGTATAAATCCGTCTGCCAATATCGTTTTGGAGGCGCGACAATTTGTAAATATGATTATCAAAAACTTTTACGTTAGCACCCAAACCCAATGCAGCCCGTGCAGCAGATTCGCCAACAGTTCCTGCTCCTATAATCACCACTTCGGTTGGCGGAATTCCGCTGATGCCTCCCAGCAACATGCCTCTTCCCTCATTAACATTACTCAGGTATTCGGCTGCAATCAACACAGCTGTACTTCCTGCAATTTCGCTCATGGTACGCACAAAAGGATAAATTCCGGCTTTGTCTTTTATATAATCATACGCAATAGCGCTGGCTTTTTTTGCCATCAGTTGCTTCAAAAAATTCTCAGGTTGAATAGTAAGTTGTAATGCCGAAAACAAAGTCTGGCGCGGCTGCATTATTTCAATTTCTTCCAATGATGGCGGAGCAACTTTCAAAACAATATCAGCCTTGTAAACTTCTTTTATATCGTACGCAATCTGCGCTCCTGCTTCACTGTAGTCTTTATCATCAAAGTTTGCGCCTTTCCCTGCATTGGTCTCAATTACTATTTTATGTCCGTTGGATACTAATAGTTGTACAGCATCCGGTATCAGCGGTACACGATTTTCCTGAAAATGGGTTTCTTTAGGAATGCCGATATAAAGGTCTTCCTGCTTGCGGCCAACTTCCAGCATTTCTTCCTGCGGCATCAGTCCTGCCGAAGTGAGGGTAAAAAATCCGCTGCGTTTTTGTTCTATCATTATTTAGGCTCTGTTTATGAGTGTAGCGTTAATGGTTCGTATTTCATTATCATTTGTTATTTCAACCTTCACATATTCATCGGGCAACAGGCTTTCAGCAATCTGAGGCCATTCAATAAAACAGTAGCAGCCGCTGAAAAAATAATCTGCACAACCTGTGTCTCCTGCCTCCTGCGTGGTTTTCAACCTGTAAAAATCAAAATGGTAAACCGGAATATTTTCGTTGTTTCGGTATTCATTGATAATAGAAAAAGTGGGGCTGCTTACTGCATCTTCAACACTAAGTTTTTTACAAATAGCTTTTATAAAAGTTGTTTTTCCTGCACCCAGATTTCCTGAAAAGGTGATAATCTTTACATCACCGCAAAATGCAAGCAGTTGCTCAGCTGCTATGCTGAGGTCGGTGAGACTGTGAGAAATTAAGGTTGCTGACTTTTGAGTAGAAGTTGCAGTCATTTCCGTTCAGGAAAATGTTAAAATACAATAAATACAAACATAGTGATTTTTTTGTGTTGTAGTTAAATCAGCCTGAATTCATCCAAATATTAACGCATGTTGATACATTGTGAATAAAAAACAGTGCAACGGGTAAATGTTCTTGTTATAATTGAGGACTGTTAATCTAAAATAAAGTGATGAAGAAACAGCCTGTTATGAACGAACTGAGTAAGCTGCAACATTACATCAAACGCTTTTGTCCGGAGCTTTCCAACGTTAAATTCAGTTCTAATAAGAACAGCGATTTATCAGAAGCCGAACAGGAAAAACTGATTGAGCAGTATATAAGCAATATCAGGATTTTAGCTGCAGATGATAAACAGGTTAACTAAGCAGCAGTAACCTAATTCATAAATTTCCGTTTAGTTGTCAAATTTCATTTCTGAATGAGGCAATTTGTCATAACGCAAGGTATTACTGAAAAACAAGAGGAATCTTTCTACCTCTATCTGCGTGATATTTCCAAAGAAAACATTCTTACAACTGAAGAAGAAGTTCAACTGGCGCAGCGAATAAAAACAGGCGATAAGTTTGCGCTTGAAAAGATGACACGCGCTAACCTGAAGTTTGTAGTGAGCGTTGCAAAACAATATCAGCACCGCGGACTTACACTTCCCGACCTTATTAACGAAGGCAATCTGGGACTTATTATAGCTGCTCAAAAATTCGACAGTTCAAAAGGTTTTCGCTTTATTACCTATGCTGTCTGGTGGATACGCCAGAGCATTATCAACGCTATATCCGAAAAATCAAGAGCAATAAAAATTCCGCGCAAACAGGTGGATAACCTGAACAAAATAAGAAACGCTATGCGCCAGTTAGAACAGAAGCTGGAGCGTGAACCTTCATTGGAAGAACTTTCAGAACATCTTGGTTTGACGGAAGAAAAAATTTCAGCCCTGCTTGGAGTTAACAAACCGGTTGAATCTGTTGACAATAATTTTGGTGAGGATTCTGAATTCAGTCTTAAAGATATTATAGCCAACCCCGACAATGATTTATCGGACAGCAGCCTGATTGATGAATCGCTGAAAGAAGAAATAAGACGTTCATTGGCTAAACTTCAACCAAACGAACGAGAAGTATTGCAATTTTTTTACGGGCTTGGCGCAACAAAAGGCTTAGACCTTGAAGAAATTTCAAAAGAAATGAAACTCAGTACTGAGCGCATCCGCCAAATAAAAGAGCGCGCATTAAGACGTTTACGTCTTAGTTCAAAGGGAATGAATCTTCGCAATTTCCAGAATTAATTTATCAAAAACGTCACCCTGAACTTGTTTCAGGGTATTATTGAGAGATGCTGAAACAAGTTCAGCATGACGAAACATTATATCTCCGGAAACTCATCCGGGTCGGCATCGTGCATGATGCTGTAAACTGCTTCCACCACATCATCAACACTTGGTTTAGAAAAATAATCTCCATCACTTCCATAAGAAGGACGATGAGCTTTTGCGCTCAGTGTTTTCGGTTCTGAATCTAAATACTGCCATGCATCCTGTCCTTCCAAAACCTGTTGCATCATATAAGCAGATGCGCCACCGGGAACATCTTCATCCAGGAACAAAATACGGTTTGTTTTCTTAATGGATTCAACAATGCTCTTATTAATATCGAAAGGCAATAAAGTTTGCACATCAATCAACTCAACAGAAATTCCTAGTTCTTTCAGTTGGTTTACTGCATCCTGTGCAATGCGGCAGCACGAGCCGTAAGTAACCAGCGTTACATCTGTTCCTTGTTCTAATATTTCAGGGACGCCCAGCGGAGTTTTAAATTCACCCACATTATCAGGAACTTTTTCTTTTATGCGATAACCATTAAGCGGCTCAATAATCAATGCAGGTTCGTCAGAAGCAAGCATGGTATTGTAAAAACCTGCTGCCTGTGTCATGTTGCGGGGAACAAGCACATAAATTCCGCGAAGTGAATTAATGATCATCCCCATGGGTGAGCCGCTGTGCCAGATGCCTTCAAGCCTGTGACCGCGTGTGCGGATAATGAGGGGAGCTTTTTGTCCGCCCTTGGTGCGGAACTGAAGCGTAGCCAGATCATCGCTTAAAATCTGGATGGCGTAAAGCAAGTAATCTAAATATTGTATTTCGGCAATGGGGCGCAGGCCGCGCATGGCAAGTCCTATCCCCTGCCCTATTATGGTGGCTTCACGGATGCCGCTATCAAAAATCCTGTTCTCACCGAAGATAACCTGCAAGCCTTCAAAGGCCTGGTTCACATCACCTATCTTTCCAAGGTCTTCGCCAAAGGCAAGCACTTTATTATTGTTCTGAAATATCTTTTCAAAGTTGGCTTTCAATACTTCGCGTCCGTCTTTTACGGGTGATGCATCTGAATATACAGGCGCTACTCCTTTTACCGCCAGCGCATTTTCGTCCGATTCGCTATGCAGAAAAGAATTAAAATGTTCTTTGTTGCGTTTCTGTGCTTCTTTATACCATTGCTGCAATTGCTTTTTAGAATCCAGTTCCTCAAAGCGCAGCACACGGAATACTTTGCGCACCGCAGACACAATATCCTTGCGCACCGGGTCAATGGTAGCAAGCAGGGCTTTCTTTATCTCTGTTACTTTTTCTGCGTTCGCGCTTTCAGCAATGATAAAATCAAGGTAGGCTGAAACTGTTATTATTTCCTGTTTTATTTCGCTGTTGAAAGCATCCCAGGCAGTTTTCCGTGCATCGCGCACAAACTTCTTAGCATTTTCTTCAATAGCATCCAGCTCTTCGGCTTTAGCAATGGCATTGGAAAGTATCCATTCGCGGAACTTCGCATTGCAGTCAAATTCCACTTCCCATTCCATGCGCTCCTTGGTTTTGTAGCGCTCGTGCGAGCCCGAAGTGGAATGTCCCTGCGGCTGTGTCATATCCTGGATATGGAACAGCACGGGCACATGCGTTTCGCGGCACTCGGCAATTCCTTTTTCATACAACTCGCAAAGGCTTGGGTAATCCCAGCCCTTGGCGGTGTAGATGCGGATGCCGTTGGTATTTTTCTCTTTGATAAAACCACGCAAAGCCTCTGAAATACTTTCCTTGGTGGTTTGGTATTTTTTGGGAACCGAAATTCCGTAGCCATCGTCCCACACCGAAAGCGCAAGCGGAACCTGCAGAACTCCTGCGGCATTAATGGTTTCAAAGAAAATACCTTCGGAAGTGCTGGCATCGCCAATGGTTCCGAAAGCTACTTCATTTCCTTTATTGGAGAAAGAGGTTTCGTTTTTCAGTTCAGGAGTGTTGCGGTAAATTTTGGAAGCCAACGCCAGCCCAAGCAAGGCGGGCATCTGCGCGGCAGTGGGTGAAATATCAGCGGAAGAGTTTTTTACTTCCATCTGGTTTTTCCACATACCATTTTTGTCTAACATGCGGGTTCCGTAATGCCCGTTCATGCTGCGCCCTGCTGATGAAGGGTCGGCTTCCACCGAAGGGTGTGCATAGAGCTGCGCGAAAAATTCCTGTATGGTTAGCAAGCCGCAGGCAAGCATAAAGGTTTGGTCGCGGTAATAGCCCGAGCGGTGGTCGCCATTGCGGAAAGCCTTTGCCATCGCTATTTGCGCCACTTCCTTGCCATCACCAAAAATACCGAACTTGGCTTTTCCCGTAAGCACTTCTTTGCGCCCCAGTAAACTTCCCTGGCGGCTTTCGTTTACGATGCGGTAATCGTTGAGAACGGTTTTGCGGAACTGTTCAACGGATAGTGATTCGGGTTTATTTTGTTCTGCTGCGCGTGCCATTTTTATGCGTTATGGTAGTGGGCAAATATAACAATTGTGCTTATCGAAATTTAAGAGCAAAATAATCAGTAAGTATAAAAAAAGTGCAAACTATATTTATTGCAAGCATTCCTTCCACCGGTTTCATTACGTGATAAATAGCACCGTAAACATGTGTTTGCCAGAAAAGATGTGGATTAGGTAATTGGTTCAACACAAGAAAAGTATTCTCGCATTTATCACCGGGGTAAAATGAAAAGAAACAGGTTGACACCAATACTACAAACAAAATATTGATTGCTGTGAGGAAGATGATCCCGATAGCTATCGGGACAGGCTTTTCAGGCTTCGCTCCTGCAATCCACAAAATAATCATTGCCATTCCGCAGCCCAGCAGGTCAATAACAATATCGTTGAACTCATAATAATGAATATAGGTGGGATACAGCACCACATACTGATACCATTCATTTACAAAAATAAAGGGCAGCGTAAAAATAACGGCAGCGCCAAAACGCCCGAACAACGGAAAAAGAAGTACCGCTAAAAGCGTAAACTCAAGAACATGCACCACCTCAATATTCATTTCAAACATAAATTTGTAATGCAACGCAACCAGCAATGAAGAGATAAGGAGAAAAAATAATTTCCTGCTTCTGTTTTCATTCGTTTTATAAAGCATACATAACAGTGATACTAACACCGCAACTCCCCCGCAAATACTGACAGCCAAAACAACTTTATTGTAAACAGGCAGGCTCAGATTAATCATTGTGTTATAGGAGATACCCACAAAATAATCGTGAAGAAAAATGAGCAAAATTCCGTAGATAAAAACCAGCGAAAGATTAAGCGCTTTGCGTTGTTTCAGCCAGTTCAATAAAATCAAAAGCATAGACAAAGATAATTTTTCGGACTTTTGCAACATGAAGAAAATTATCCTTTTCACTATTGCCGGCTTGTTTTTGGCCTTTGTGCTTGTTATATATTTCCGTCCGAAACAAATAATTGCCGCAAGCGAAGTAAAAGCAAAATACACCTTGCCTTCTTCGCATTTCATTAACTGGCACGGTGCTGAACTGCATTATACCGATGAAGGAAATGGCTTTCCGGTATTAATGATTCACGGATTTGGTGGTTCACACCGCAACTTCAATAAAATTGCTGAGTTGCTGAAAGACAGTTTCCGTGTAGTACGCATTGACCTTCCCGGCTTCGGAATGTCGGATATGCCGAAGGAAGAAAAACTAAATCCTCCTGAAATTTACCGCGACTACCTTAAATTCATTTGCGATTCGCTTAACCTCGACAGCTTTTATGTAATGGGAAATTCAATGGGCGGCTGGGTTGCCTGGCAAATGGCAGTTGAAAGTCCTCAGAAAGTAAAAGGCCTTGTTTTATTGGGCAGCGCGGGTTATGAAATGGATAAGATAAAAGCAAAAGCAGTAAGCTGGCTTCGCTACCCTTTTGTTGTAACAGCGCTGGAACGCGGTATGCCGCTTGCCGCTTCTGAAGATGCCGGCATCCGCTGCTGGGCAAACGACAGCCTTATTGACCCTGTAGAAGTGCAGGCAAACAATGATTTCTGGAACCGCGAAGGAAATATACAGGCAGCTTTTGAAGTAGCCAACTTTGATTTAATACCCGATACGGCAGCGTTACTAAAACTGAGTTGCCCTACTCTTATTGTTTGGGGAAAAGAGGATGAAATTGTTCCTTCTTACCATGCCGAAAAATTTCACCGCGATATTAAAAACAGCACCATGATTATTTATGACCCTTGCGGACACGTTCCTCAGGTGGAGAAAGCAGATGAGTTGAAAAAAGATTTTTTAAAGTTTATTGACAACAATAATTAAACAAGAAATACGTTCTTGTTCATAAAAGTCATGAAAATATATTTCGTATTCTTCCTTAGTTTTTTGTGTCTTGTGTCTTGCAAGAAATACGATAATATTGGAGATTTTTACCCTGAAGATAGTTCTTACGTTTGGTTAAATTCTGCTTATAAGAATGTAAAATATTACAACGCAGATTCTTCTTTAAGAATTGACACATCGAATATTTATCAACAACTTAGTCCTGACACAGCCTATAACAGATTTGATTTAGATTGTTCAGGAAATGTTTGTCGTCAATATAACTCACATTATAAAAAAATTATTTATGGTATATCAGGTTATACTTTTAATTATACTTTAAGCGCAAGAACTGATGGCATAAATAAATGGGATGCCTTAATTATATTGGTTCAAAAAATGGGGCAACCAGTTATAGCAGGCGCATCACCTCCTATGTCAGGCTTTAGATTCATGGTTTATTCTGACAATAGCTCTTTTCATTGGGAAGAAGAAGCACCTTTTCAATATTATGACAGTCTATTACTGGGTGGTGTTTTAAGAAAAAATGTTTACCATATTTTCGCTAACTATAATTCTGAATTTTATTTGAGTAAAGAAGAAGGTATAGTTGCTTTTAAATTTAGAGATGAAGAATTTTTCTATAAACATTAATAATATTTTGAAACATTTACTTACAGTTTTTATTCTTTCGCTTTTTACACTTTTTCTTTACTCCCAAGAAAGAACCGTTACCGTTGGCTTGCAGTTCAAACCAATTTTCCCGGTAAAGTTTCTTAAAACAGATGCACAAACCATTTTGCAAAACGGAGTTGGTTTTACCATTACACCTAAACTCAGTTATTCAGGCGGCATGGTTATCCGCTGGGGGTTTACCAAAACGCTTTCATTGGAGACAGGTATCAATTATGTGAAACGCAATTACGATCTGGAATTTAAGACTGACACGTTCCGGGGCAAAAGCACCTTCGGAATTGTGAATTACCAGATACCGGTCAGCGCACTTGTGTTTATAAGGCTCACCGACAAATTGTACATGAATGCTTCTGCAGGTTTATCAATAGACATGTTTGTTTCCGACATACACACCTTCGGAACTTATTTTAATAATTATGCTTTTCGCAACGGTGTTTTTCAGTCGGGTGTATTGGCAAATCTGGGTTGGGAATACCGCACCGTAAAAGCAGGCTATTTCTATATCGGTGCATCTTTTCAAAAGCCATTTGCACAGATTTACAATTCGAGTCTTACATACGAACCGAGCAAATCAAATAACGAAAAGACACTGATGAAACTCAACGGTTCCTACCTAACTTTTGATGTGCGGTATTTCTTCCCGCCACTGCCGATAAATAAAAAGATACCGAAGAAGAAGAAAGAAAAAAAACAGTAGAGGCGCCATGCTGGCGCCTCTGTAATCAATAAAAGCCATGCTGGCGCCTCTTTAATCAAGAAAGATACGCCAGCATGGCGTATCTACAAAAAATTAAAATGTAAACGTTACCGTTCCCTTTGTTTGCAAAGGTGCAGTTGGCACATTATCAAACTTTATTTCCTGCGCAAATTTCTGTGCTTTAGTAAAAAGATAACTGTCGTTAGTAGTAGATGAGCCCGGTGCTCCCGGTGCTGCATCCGTAACGTTTCCGTATTTATCAATGGTAACATCAACAATAACAGTTCCTCTGTCTTGTGTGCCGATTATAATTTTGCATGGCTTTGTAACGGTTCTTCCTTTCATTTGATATTTCACCACATACAAGCCGTCAGATGATGTAAACTTCTGAATCATTGCGCTTGTCGCTGCAACTTCCGATGCGGCTGCATTAAAGTCAATACTTTTTAGTTCATCAATTTTATAGGTCATCATTTTGCCGTCAGCATCAAGACTTAAAACTCCGCCTGCTATTCCTGTTACGTAGCCGTTAACAGTAACACCTGATTTGAGGTGAACAGAATGCTGCGCGAAAGAAGTCAGAGAGTGAGAAAGTAAGAATGTGAGAAAGAATAAATAGTTTTTCATGGTTATTTTTTTTGCAAATATATTCTGCAAATATTCTGCCGAAACAAAAAACAGGATGAAGTTTTTAACAGTTAAGTATTCTTTACGTTCTTTGCATTTCAAATTTTTGAAACCATGAACGGAGGAAAAATAATTGCAGATGTTCTGAAAGCCAACGGAACCGAATTTCTTTACACCCTTTGCGGTGGACACATTTCACCCATTTTTGTGGAAGCAAAAAAAGCTGGCATTCGAGTGATTGATGTGCGTGACGAAGCCAATACCGTTTTTGCTGCCGATGCAACAGCACGATTAACCGGCAAACCCGGTGTGGCAGCAGTAACCGCTGGTCCGGGCGTTACCAACACATTGACCGCAATACGTAATGCGTTGATGGCACAATCGCCTTTGATTTTATTAGGTGGTGCAACGGCAACTGTTTTGCGAGGGCGTGGTGCCTTACAGGATATTGACCAGCAAAGTCTGATGAAACCAAATGTAAAATGGACTACAGTTGTTACAAAAGTAAGCGACCTTGCTTCTACTATTCAACGCGCGTTTTATGAAGCACAGAACGGAATTCCCGGTCCTGTGTTTGTTGAATGTCCTATTGATTTGCTGTACCCTGAAATGATGGTGCGCGATTGGTATGGATTGAATAAAGACCCGAAAGATTATCCGCTGATGAAAAAAGTGGAACATTATTATTTAAAATATCACCTCGATAAAACTTTTGGTAAAAAAAATAAATGGGGAAAAGTTATAAGCAACACACAACCCAAAGCCCCTGCGCACAGCAAAGGCAACGAAAACAAAGTTGTTGATGCGCTGAACGCAGCTAAAAAACCCTTGATGATAATCGGTTCGCAAACCATGCTGCAAGCGCAAAATGCAAAAGCAATTGCAGAGGCAGTAGAAAAAATAGGAGTGCCTGTTTATCTGAGCGGAATGGCGCGCGGCTTACTTGGAAAAGAACATGAATTACAGGCGCGTCACAACCGAAAAGTT
>CAMDBK010000058.1 GCA_945889235.1 Chitinophaga pinensis | reverse complement strand
TTGTAGAAATTTTCGGTAACCCGATTAATGAAAAATTAGTTCCGTTAGATGAAGAAACCAGCATCATAAAAATCACCGGCTACATCGGAAAGCCTGAGTACGCAAGGAAAACACGAGGTGAACAATATTTTTTTGTCAACAATCGTTTTATCAAAAGTGCTTATTTGCATCATGCTGTTCAAAGTGCTTTTAATGACTTGCTGAATTCTGACAGTTTCCCGTCTTACTTTCTTTATTTTGATGTAAAGCCTGATTTTATTGACATCAACATCCATCCAACAAAAACTGAGATAAAATTTGAGGATGAAAAATCGGTGTATGCAATTCTGCGTTCAGCTGTAAAACTTTCACTGGGCAAGTTTAATATTGCTCCTACAATTGATTTTGAAAGGGAGATGAGCATGGATATTCCACCACCACCTAAGAATACTGCCATCGTTCAACCCGAAATAAAATTCAATAAAGATTACAATCCTTTTGTAGTTGAAAAAAACTACAGTTCGGGAAAAGCAAAGGATAAAATAATGGAGCGCAGTAAGCGTGATGACTGGCGTAAACTCTATGAAGATATTGACAAACATGCAGGTAGAAAAACAGAAACTGAAATAGAATTAAAGCCAATTATTCCTGAAGAAGAGCAGGAAAAACTGCAGGTAAAAAAACAACATTACCAACTACACAACCGGTATATTATTTCGCATATAAAAGCGGGAATGATGCTGATTGACCAGCACCGTGCTCATGAACGGATATTGTATGAAAATTTTCTTGCTTCACTGGAAGTTGGAGTAAGCATAAATCAACAACATTTATTTCCGCATGAACTTGCTTTTTCACCGGCAGATTTTAACCTGTTGCTAGAAATGGAAGAAGATCTTCGCAACCTTGGAATCAGTTTAAGACAAATTGGAAAAAATACATTTGCAGTGGATGGCGTTGCCTCGCACTTTCCTTCTGATAATATTCCTCAACTGCTTGACGACATGCTGGAATTTTTCAAAAATGAATTTTCTGAAAGCCGCAACAGGCATGATGCACTGGCAAAGTCATTGGCACGGAAATCTGCTATAAAATATGGAAAAGCCTTAAGCACCGAAGAAATGAATGACCTTGTCGACAAGTTGTTTGCCTGCAAGATGCCTTACTACTCACCGGGCGGAAAACCGGTTATCATCAAATTATCACTTGACGATTTAGAAAAGAAATTTCAGAAATGAGCTACGAACAATATCGCCCTTCAGGGTTCAGCATTTTGCCACCTGTTGTAAAAAATTTACTCATCATCAATGGCTTGTTTTTCTTAGCCACAATTACTCTTACGCAATTTGATTTAATTGAAATGCTGGGCTTGCATCCTTTCGAATCGCAGTTGTTTAAGCCTTATCAACTGGTTACGCACTTTTTTATGCATGGTGGATTTATGCATATTTTCTCCAACATGCTTGCACTCTGGATGTTTGGAAATGCATTGGAGAATTATTGGGGCGGCAAAAAATTTCTCATCTATTATTTATTCACCGGCTTAGGTGCTGCTGCACTCCATTTGGGAATTTTGGAAATACAAATCCACTCCCTCATGTCTCAAATCTCACCTGAAAATTTAGAAGTAGTTTTAAATAATGGTGCTGCTATTCTTAATAATTCTCAGAACTATACTGACCCGCAAATGGCAAGTCTGAATATGCTTTTAAATACTTCAACTGTTGGTGCTTCAGGCGCTGTGTTTGGTGTATTGCTGGCATTTGGAATGATGTTTCCCAACACAATAATTTACGTGTATTTTGCGTTACCTATTAAAGCTAAATATTTTGTAATGCTTTACGGAGCTTTTGAATTGTATTCAGGATTACAAAATAATCCATCGGATAATGTTGCACATTTTGCACACATCGGTGGAATGATTTTTGGTTATTTTCTCATCCGGTTCTGGAACAAGAATCGTTTCCGGCATTAATTAGTATGAGTTCGTTTGCAGAGGATATAAAATCACCTTTCAGAACGGGAAACAGCGTTGGGCAACTGATTGTAATCAACGTTTCTGTTTTTCTGGTGCTGGTGATTTTTCAGTTTATTCTCACCGTTTCAGGACTTTCACCTGATAAAAGTTCTTCCATATTTCACAGCGTTGTCAGCTGGATTGCAGTTCCCATGAATTTCAAAGAACTGCTTTTCAAACCATGGACATTATTTACCTACATGTTTGCCCATTACAGCCTTTGGCACATTTTCGGGAACATGCTGATGCTTATTATTTTCGGAAAAATTTTTCAGGAGTATGCAAGCAGCAAACGGGTTTTTGCAGTTTATATTTATGGCGGACTGATTGGTGCAGGTCTGGCACTGGCCACGTATTATCTTATTCCTACTTTTCAACAACATGCTCCCGCAGACTTTATGGTGGGCGCAAGTGCAGGAGTGATGGCGATTGTTATTGCAGCCGCCACTCTTGTTCCTGATTATTTAATTCACCTGTTCGTGATTGGCGAAGTGCGGTTGAAATACATTGCCTTATTTGTTGTTGTTCTTGACTTAATTGGTGTAACGTATTTCGCCAACGCTGGCGGGCATCTTTCACATCTTGGTGGTGCAATTTTCGGATACATCTTTGTTATTCAAATGAAAAAAGGAATTGATTTATCATCAGGATTTAACAATCTGTTGTTCAGGTTGAAAAAACTTTTCATTAGAAAGTCTAAAATAAAAGTTGTTCACAAACGTTCTATAAGTGACGAAGATTATAATATGAAACGCAAAATAAAACAAGAAGAAATAGATGAAATTCTTGATAAAATTTCTTCTTCCGGGTATGAAAGTCTGACAAAAAAAGAAAAAGAAACTCTGTTTAAAGCCAGCCACGAAAACAAGTAAAGCCTCACCCTGCCCTATCCAAAGGAGAGGGTAACAGCCATGAAAAATTTATCGCTTTTTAATAAAATTGTTTTCTTTTTCAATTTACTTGCTGAGTTTGCATTGCTGCTGTCTTACCTGGCCTCGTTTATAAGCCCTGAAAAAGCTTGGTATCTGGCGTTCTTCGGACTTGCTTATCCTTTTATTCTGCTTGCAAATGTGCTTTTTGTAATTTATTGGGCAGTGCAGATTAAATTGCAATTTCTAGTTTCATTAATCACTATTGCTATTGGTTATACATTCATTCTTACAACCTATAATTTTGGAAATAAAGAGCAAACTAAAAATGAAAATTCAATCAAAGTTTTAAGCTACAATGTGAGGCTTTTTGACCTTTACAACTGGAGCGACAATGAAGGAACACGTGATAAAATAATGACGCTGCTCAAAGAAGAAAAGCCTCAGATACTCTGCATTCAGGAATTTTTTCATGATAACACCGGTTATTTTCCTACTATTAATTCACTCAAGGAAATTGAAGGAATAAAAAGGTATTATTTTCATGATTATGTAAGCATGAATGATACAGCCTGGTGGGGAATAGCACTATTCACTTCTTATCCCATTGTTGATAAAGGCGTAATTAAATTTGAAAAAAGTCATGGTAATCTGTGTATTTATGTTGACTTAAAAATAAATGATGATACCATCCGCGTTTACAATGCTCACCTGCAATCTATAAAGTTCAAGCCTGAAGATTACAAGACAATGGACCAGATTGAAAACTATCAAAACGAAAATAATCTGTCACTGATATCCGCAAAAAGGATTGTATGGCGGCTGAAAGAAGCTTTTGAAAAACGTGCAAAACAGGTTGATATAATTTCGGAGCATATTAAGAATTGTCCTTATGCAGTAATGGTTTGCGGTGATTTCAATGACACCCCGGCTTCTTACACCTATCATAACTTATCAAGCGGTTTGAAAGATGCATTTATGGAAAGTGGCAGCGGTTTGGGAAATACCTATATCGGTAAAGCTCCGTCATTCCGTATTGATTATATCTTACACAGCCCTGAAATTACTTCATCCGGTTTCAGGGTATTGCCCGAAAAACTTTCTGACCATCATGCTGTGAGTTGTTTTATTGAATTGAATGATTAACCGATTATTTTTTTGATTTATTTCACACCATAAATTTAAAGACAAAAAACTTGGGCAAATTTGAAATAACAGGTGGTCTTCGTCTCAAAGGCGAACTAATTCCGCAAGGCGCAAAAAACGAGGCACTGCAGGTCATCTGTGCTGTTCTACTTACTCCTGAAAAAGTTGTAATCAGCAATATTCCTGATATCAGAGATGTAAATAAACTGATTGAATTACTCGCTGCATTGGGCGTGAAGGTTGAAAAAACCGGGCACGAAGAATTTACTTTTCAGGCAGATGATGTGAATTTAGATTTTCTGAATTCTGATGATTTCAAAAAATTAGCTTCCGGTTTGCGCGGTTCTATTATGATTGTTGGTCCGCTGCTGGCGCGCTTCGGCAAAGGATATATTCCCAGCCCAGGTGGCGATAAAATAGGACGCAGAAGATTAGATACCCACTTTATCGGTTTCCAGAATCTGGGAGCAAAATTCATTTATGATTCGGTTACAAAGTTTTACAAAGTTGAATCAGATAAACTAAAAGGCTGCTATATGCTCCTCGATGAGGCTTCTGTAACCGGAACAGCAAACATCGTTATGGCAGCTGTAATGGCAAAAGGCATCACCACAATTTACAATGCAGCCTGCGAACCTTATGTACAGCAACTTTGCAAAATGCTGAACAGCATGGGTGCAAAAATTTCAGGCATCGGTTCAAATATGCTGACTATTGACGGTGTTGATTCAATGAAAGGATGTAAACACCGTTTATTACCTGACATGGTTGAGATAGGCAGTTTTATTGGACTTGCTGCCATGACACAAAGTGAAATAACGATTAAAGATGTTGGTTATGAACACCTCGGAATTATTCCTGATACTTTTAAAAGATTAGGAATAAAAATGGAGCGAAGAGGCGATGATATTTACATTCCTGCGCAGGAACATTATGAGATTGACACCTTTATTGACGGTTCAATTCTTACGGTTGCTGATGCAATATGGCCGGGCTTTACACCCGACTTAATCAGTATTGTTCTGGTAGTTGCAACTCAGGCAAAAGGCAGTGTTCTTATTCACCAGAAAATGTTTGAAAGCCGTTTGTTTTTTGTGGACAAACTGATTGACATGGGCGCACAGATTATTCTCTGCGACCCGCACCGCGCAACAGTTATAGGCATGGACAAGAAACATTCACTGAAAGGAATTGAAATGACTTCGCCCGATATTCGTGCAGGAAATGCACTTTTGATTGCTGCACTTTCAGCCAAAGGAAAAAGCACCATACACAACATTGAACAGATTGACCGCGGCTACCAGCATATTGATGATCGACTTAATAAAATAGGGGCGAACATTGTAAGAATTGAATAAAAATTACTGCCACTAATTTCACGAATTCAATTCGAGAAAATTAGTATAATTAGTGGCAACTTACTTTTGGCAGTATTATTGTTTTAACTTTGCAAAATCTAAAAAACAAAACATGAACAAATCACTTTTTCTTTCATTCATTACACTGATTATTTTTCAGACCGGAACTTTTGCTCAAACAGGAGCAACTGCAACTTCACCAAAAATTGGTTTAGCAGTTGGAGACATTGCGCCTGAGTTGAAATTCAAAAATCCTGAAGGCAGTGAAATTGCACTTTCATCTTTAAGAGGTAAAGTGGTTTTAATTGATTTCTGGGCTTCATGGTGTCGCCCGTGCCGCATGGAAAATCCTAATGTAGTTGCTGCTTATAACAAATACAAAGATTCAAAATTTACGCGCGGAAGCGGGTTCACCATTTTTGGTGTTTCACTTGACCAGAATGAACAGGGCTGGAAAAATGCAATTATTCAGGATGGCCTTATCTGGAACACCCACGTAAGTGATTTATTGGGATGGAATTCTGCAGCGGCAGCTATGTATGGAGTTCGAGGAATACCTACCAACTGGCTGATTGACGGTAAAGGAATTATTATTGGTCAGAACCTGCGCGGTCCCGATCTGGAACAAGCGATTGACCAGATTGTAGTTAAATAATTAACTGTAAATATATTTTCATGCAAAGGCAGGCTGTTAGCCTGCCTTTGTTATTTTTGCGCGCTTATTAAAATTTTCGCTGACAAATTGTCCTGAAATACTTGGTGGCAGGCTATTTGAAAGGGCAGATTTCACAATTATAATTCAAAAAAAGATGACAACCGAAGAGAATAAGACAGAGATTCAGGAAAATGAAAATACACCACAGGAAACAGGTGAAGAGCAAAGTCAATCTGGTGAACAGGAAAGTATAAAACCGATTACCGAAGCAATTGAAAATATTGAAAAACAACTCAACTCAAAAATTGAAGAGTTGAATGATAAATACATTCGCCTTTATTCAGAATTTGATAATTACCGCAAGCGCACACAGAAAGAAAAAATTGAACTTCACAAAACTGCAGGTGAAGATGTTTTCAAAATGCTATTACCAGTTTTAGATGATTTTGAACGCGCTATGAATGCTATGAATGAAGCAAAAGAAGTAGGTGCGGTAAAAGAAGGTGTTGAATTAATTTTCACTAAACTGAAAAATAATTTGCAACAAAAAGGGCTGGCAGCAATGGAAAGCAAAGGAATGGAATTTAACGCTGATATTCATGAAGCTGTTACCAATCTTCCTGCACCAACTGAAGATTTAAAAGGAAAAGTAGTGGAAGAACTTGAAAAAGGGTATTCACTGAACGGAAAGGTTATTCGTTTCGCAAAAGTTATTGTAGGAAGTTAAAACAATGCGAATTGCGAATTTTAAATTGCGAATTAAATCCGCAATCAACAATCCGAAATTCGAAATATTCAATCATGGCTAAAAAAGATTTTTACGAAATATTAGGAGTACCACGCAATGCGGATGAAGCCGAACTAAAAAAGGCTTATCGCAAAATGGCGCTGAAATATCACCCAGACAAAAATCCGGGTGATAAGGCATCAGAAGAAAAATTCAAGGAAGCTGCAGAAGCTTATGAGATTTTGAGTGACAAAGACAAACGCAGTCGTTACGACCAATTTGGCCATGCAGGAATGGGCAATAACGGTGGCGGACATGGCGGTGGCTTCAGCGGTGGCGGAATGAATATGGAAGATATTTTCAGCCAGTTTGGTGATATTTTCGGAAGCGGAAGTTTTGGTGGCGGCTTTGGAAGAGGCTCCGGTGGCGGTGGAAGAAGAGTAAACCGCGGCACCAATCTTCGCGTGAAAGTGAAACTTACACTGGAAGAAATTGCCAACGGTATTCAGAAAAAAATTAAAGTCAATAAATTTATTTCGTGTACCAATTGTAAAGGTACAGGTGCTGAGCACGGTTCAGGTTTTTCAAATTGCACTACCTGCCATGGTTCGGGGCATGTTACCCGCGTTACCGATACGATATTAGGCAGAATGCAGACTTCAACAACTTGTCCCTATTGTGGTGGCGAAGGAAAAACAATCAAGAATAAATGTAATACCTGCTTTGGTGACGGCATTGTGAAAGGTGAAGAAGT
The DNA here is from genome assembly GCA_945889235.1 of Chitinophaga pinensis. Taxonomy (GTDB): domain Bacteria; phylum Bacteroidota; class Bacteroidia; order SXHM01; family SXHM01; genus SXHM01. The sequence goes on along the minus strand of CAMDBK010000058.1, from coordinate 5,229 downwards.
GATTGAAATAAATATTCCGGCAGGTGTAAGCGATGAAATGCAACTTTCAATGAGCGGCAAAGGAAATGCTGCTGCGCGTGGCGGAATTGCAGGTGATTTGATTATTGCCATTGAAGAAGAACCGCATGAACAATTGAAACGCGATGGAATAAATCTACACTACGATTTACACGTAAGTTTTATTGATGCAGCTTTAGGAGCCAGTATTGAAGTTCCCACTATTGACGGAAAAGCACGAATTAAAATTGAACCCGGAACACAGGGCGGAAAAGTATTGCGCCTGCGCGACAAAGGTTTGCCTGACATCAATAATACTAGGCACAAAGGAGATATACTGGTTGACATCAACGTATGGACGCCAAAAAATCTAAGCGCTGAAGAGCGTGCTCTGCTTGAAAAACTCCGCACCTCCGAAAATTTCAAACCCAAACCTGATAAGAACGACAAGAGTTTTTATGAGAAAATGAAAGATTATTTTCATTGAAAACAGTCCCGCCAAAGGCGGGATTTTGTTTTTATATTTGCAACACAAAACAGAAAACATGGGTTTCGCACTTTTAAAAAAGAACTTACCAAACTACACTTATGCTGATTACTGCCAATGGGAAGGCAGGTGGGAATTAATTGATGGCATCCCATACGCCATGTCGCCACTGCCAACTGGCAAGCATCAGTGGGTTAGCTTTGCACTTGCTTCACAATTTCATGAACAATTATCAAGCTGCAAAAAATGCGAGGTTTCATTACCAATGGACTGGAAAATAGGTGAAAATACTGTTCTTCAACCCGATTTATTTGTGGCTTGTTTTGATTTCAAAAACAAAAAATATATTACTCAGACTCCTGTATTGGTTGTAGAAGTACTTTCGCCTTCAAACAGTACAAAAGACATGGAAGTGAAGTCAAAAATTTATGCACATCAGGGTGTAAAATATTACTTAATAGTTGAGCCAAAAAACGACACCTATAAAATTTACAAGTTAAATACCAACGGATACAAACTTGTAAAAAGCGGGCACAAAGGGAATTATATGTTTGAGTTAGATTTCTGTAAGGCAGAAATTGATTTTGATGCTCTTTGGGCATCACTTGATTGAATTCTTTTTATTGTCTATCCCAAAAATCAGGGAGAAAAAATTTTAATTTATTATGGAAATCTTCAAAGCAGAGAACATCACCAAGCGTTATGCAACGCATCTTGCATTGGATAATGTCAGCATCAGCGTTAGAGAAAACAGCATTTTTGGTTTGCTCGGTCCGAATGGTGCCGGTAAAACCACACTCATCCGAATGATTACGCAAATTACAGCACCCGATAGCGGAAATCTTTTTTTTCACGGTCAGAAACTTGTTCCTGCCGATACTGAAAAAATCGGCTACCTGCCCGAAGAGCGCGGCCTTTACAAAAAAATGGAAGTAGGTGAACAGGCGCTGTATCTTGCACAACTGAAAGGGTTGAGCCGCAAAGATGCCGGAACAAAACTGAAATACTGGTTTGAAAAATTTGAAATACAAAACTGGTGGAAAAAGAAAGTGGAAGAGCTTTCAAAAGGGATGGCGCAGAAAGTGCAGTTCATTGTCACCATTCTGCACGAACCTGAATTACTTATACTGGATGAGCCTTTCAGCGGTTTTGACCCGATTAATGCCAACATAGTTAAAGAAGAAATTCTGAATCTGAAAAGCAAAGGAACCACCATCATTTTTTCTACACACAACATGGCTTCAGTGGAAGAATTGTGTGATGATATTGCACTTATTAATCAATCGCAAAAAATTCTGGATGGTGCTGTTTCAGATATCCGTTCGGCTTATAAAAATAATATCTGGGAAGTAAGCTACCTTTCACAAAACGGAAGTATGCTGCAACTTCCGGCAGGATTTGATTTGCTTGCCACCGAAGAAGATGACGGCAAAAAAGTGGCAAGAATAAAAATCGGAAATCATAATTCAAACGAGTTGTTATCAACTCTTATTCCGCATGTCAACATTGTTTCATTCAAAGAAGAAATTCCGGCAATGAATGATATTTTTATTCAGAAAGTGAACGAAATGAACGCTTCAAAAAAATTAGTCAATGCATAAAATTGCTCTCATCATAAAACGCGAATACCTTACACGCGTAAAGAAAAAATCGTTTATCATCATGACTATTCTTGGTCCTTTGCTGATGGGCGCATTGTTTGTTGTGCCAATCTGGATGGCAACACAGGAAGATGAAAAAACTGATGTGCTGGTGGTGGATGAAAGTTTATTATTCAAAAACAGTTTCACAGATAAAGACAATCTGAAGTTTCACATTGTTGAGAACATGTCAATTAAAGAAGCAGAAAAACAATTGGATGAAGAGTTTTATTCTGCCGTACTTTACATTCCTCAAAACATTATTAATAGTAACGGAGCGGAAATTATTTTCAAAAAACAGCCCGGCTTTAATACCATGATGTTTATTGAAGATGCTATTGAAAAGGAATTGGAGAGTATGAAACTTGCCGAAGCCGGAATAGATAAGAAAACCCTTGCAGCAGCCAAAACAGACGTAAAATTGCGCAAGAGCAAATATGAAAGTGGTGTGAAAGAAAGTAAGAACACAGAATTGAGCATGATGGTAGGAATGCTTGGTGGTGTGTTGATTTATTTTTTCATTTTCCTTTACGGTGCTCAGGTAATGCGCGGTGTTATTGAAGAAAAAAGCAGTCGTATTGTTGAAGTTATTATGTCTTCAGTTAAACCTTTTCAGTTGATGATGGGAAAAATAATAGGCATTGCAATGGTTGGGCTCACCCAATTTTTGCTCTGGATAATTCTTACCACAACAATTGTTTCTGCTGCAAAAGGATTACTTGGAGTTGAAAAAAACTCACTTCCTGCGCCCGTTCCGATGGAGCAAACATTGAACGGACAAAAATCACCGATGCAAAGCAATCTGCAAGCTAATCAGGTTGATGGCGATGACATGGGCGAAATATGGAAGAGCGTTGACAAAATTAATTTCCCCTTACTGATTGGTGTTTTTATCTTCTATTTCATTGGCGGATATTTATTGTATGGTGCTCTGTTTGCAGCGGTTGGCGCGGCAGTTGACAATGAAGCCGACACGCAACAATTCATGCTTCCTATTACCATACCTCTTGTATTATCTTTTGTAATGGCGCAGTTTGTAATGAATAATCCTGAAGGGCCGATGGCATTCTGGCTTTCAATAATTCCTTTCACCTCACCTATTATTATGATGGTGCGTTTGCCTTTTGGTATCCCCTACCCTTATACAGATTTATGGATTTCAATGGCATTACTGGTTATCGGATTTATTGCTACCACCTGGTTTGCCGCAAAAATTTACCGCACCGGAATTCTGATGTATGGAAAAAAAGTGACTTACAAAGAACTTTGGAAGTGGATACGTTATCACTAAAAAGCCTCACCCCAGCCCTCTCCGAAGGAGAGGGAGCAGAGTAACAGTAAACTCTATAAATGCGAATAGCTATAATAGATTTAGGCACTAATACTTTTAACCTGTTGCTGGCGGAAATTGCTCCCAATAAATCGTACAGTATTATTTTCAATACCAAGATTGCAGTAAAACTTGGCGAAGGTGGAATAAACACAGGTATTATTGCTCCTGCACCTTTTCAGCGCGGTGTTGATGCAATGAAACAACATCTTGAAACTGCTAATAAATACAATGCAGATAAAAATTTTGCTTTCGCAACTTCTGCTGTAAGAAGTGCTAAAAATGGAAATGAATTCGTTGCCGAAATAAAAAAACAAACTGGTATTGAAGTCACTGTTATATCTGGGGAAAAGGAAGCAGGTTTGATTTATGAAGGTGTGCGACAGGCCTTAGATATTGGTTCTGAAAAAGCGTTGGTGATGGACATTGGCGGAGGAAGCACAGAATTTATTATCTGTAACAACGAACAGATTTTCTGGAAACACAGTTTTGATTTAGGTGTTTCGCGCATGTATGAGTTTTTTAAACATTCTGAGCCAATCACAGAAGAAGAAATTTTAAAAATTGATACTTATTTCAGTGAAAAATTACAACTGCTTTTTAAGGCGATTGAACAACATCCTGTAAATACACTCATAGGTTCCTCGGGCTCGTTTGATACTTTTGCAGAAATGATTTTTTGCAGATTTTACAGGAATGAAAATTTGGAAAACAAGACTTCCTACGATTTTAAGATAGAAGATTTTTATAAAATTCACAACCTGATTATTCGCTCAAACCTTGATGAACGCTACAAAATGGAAGGACTAATTGAAATGCGGGTAGATATGATTGTGTTGGCAACCTTGTTTGTAAATTTTATTTTGCGTGAACTTGGTTTGAAAAAAATGAGGCTTTCAACTTACGCATTGAAAGAAGGAGTATTATCAGAAATAACTAAAACTTTATGAAACGAATTTTAATAATAGATGATGAGAACAGTATCCGCAGAACATTGCGCGATATTCTGGAAAACGAAGGCTACGAAATTGACGATGCACCCGATGGTTCAGAAGGTTTGAAACTGGTAAAGGCCAATCATTACGATGTGGTTTTATGCGACATCAAAATGCCAAAAATGGACGGATTGGAAGTGCTGGATAAAATTTTAGAAACCAATTCAGACATTCCTGTTGTAATGATTTCCGGTCACGGAAACATTGACACCGCTGTAGATGCCATTCGCAAAGGTGCTTACGATTATATTTCAAAACCACCTGATTTAAATCGTTTGCTTGTTACCATACGAAACGCATTTGAAAAATCAAACTTAGTAACAGAAACAAAAATTCTGAAAAAGAAAGTCAGCAAGAAATATGAAATGATTGGTGATTCTGCTGCCATCAAAAAAATTCACGAAATGATTGACCGCGTTGCTCCGACAGATGCACGCGTTCTCATCACAGGCTCAAACGGAACAGGTAAAGAATTAATTGCTCATGCAGTTCACGAAAAAAGTCAGCGGGCAAATGCTCCGCTTATTGAAGTGAATTGCGCAGCCATTCCTTCTGAGTTGATTGAAAGTGAATTGTTCGGACATGAGAAAGGTGCCTTTACCTCTGCCATCCGCCAGAAAAAAGGAAATTTTGAATTAGCGGATGGCGGAACTTTGTTTCTGGATGAAATTGGCGACATGAGCCTTTCCGCACAGGCAAAGGTTTTGCGCGCTTTACAGGAAAGTAAAATCACGCGTGTTGGTGGCGATAAAGAAATAAAAGTGAACGTGCGTGTAATTG